>DASUCV010000012.1 GCA_036275915.1 Candidatus Polarisedimenticolaceae bacterium
ACCGCTACCTTCCCATTGCTCCGCTTCGCGAGCGTCATCGTGATCGCCGCAGTCAAGGACGTCTTCCCATGGTCCACGTGACCAATCGTCCCCACGTTCACGTGCGGCTTCGAACGATCGAATTTCTCCTTGGCCATCGCTGCTCCTTCCTCAATTCCCCGTCGCGCATCCGGGTGCGCGCTCGATCGCCGTTCGCGGGCTGGAGCCCATGACCGGATTTGAACCGGTGACCTCGTCCTTACCAAGGACGCGCTCTGCCGACTGAGCTACATGGGCCCGCTTGCGCCTTCGATCCTCCGCCTCTCGCACTGCCTGCCTGGAGCGGGAAACGGGACTCGAACCCGCGACCCTCAGCTTGGAAGGCTGATGCTCTACCAACTGAGCTATTCCCGCCCTCGAACGCCGTCCGATTCCCGCCTCACGCTTGCTGGTGGAGAGGGAAGGATTCGAACCTTCGAAGGCATAAGCCGGCAGATTTACAGTCTGCTCCCTTTGGCCACTCGGGAACCTCTCCACGCGCCGCACGCTCTCGTCAGCCGGTTTGGAGACCCCTCCCGAGCCCCGCGGAACGACCCCGTTCCGTGGAGCTGGCGAAGGGATTTGAACCCCCGACCGGCGGTTTACAAAACCGCTGCTCTACCCCTGAGCTACGCCAGCAACTTCGACAAACGGCAGATGTTATCAGTGGGGTCAAGGCCTTTCAAGACGCGGTGGCGCGTTTTCCGACTTTTCCGGGTTCGCGCGTTGCCTCAGGACCTCATAGAGGACGACTCCGACGGCGACCGATACGTTGAGCGACTCGACCCCGGCAGAGAGCGGAAGGGCGACCCGCTCGTCGGCGGCGTCGAGGAGTCCCCGCCTCAGCCCCTTACCCTCGCCGCCCGCGACGATCACGAGCGGACCCCGGAACGCCGCGGCGGTCCACGCCGTCGTTCCCCTGGGATCGAGGGCCGCGACCCGGAACCCCCGAGCCTTCAATTCCACAAGGCGGGTACCCATCTTCGGTTCGCGTGCGACCGGAAGCCGGTCGAGCGCCCCAGCGGCCGCTTTCGCGACTGTCGCGGTGAGGCCGACGGTCGCATCGACCCCGAGGAGGATCCCATCCGCCCCGGCGGCGGCCGCGGTCCTCACGATCGCCCCCAGATTCCGCGGATCCTCGATGCCGTCGAGAGCGACGAGCAGGCGCCGCCCCTTCACGGCGGCGGCCACGAGATCGCCGGGAGCGGCGTAGGCCACCGGCGCGACGAACGCCGCCACCCCCTGATGGCTCGCCTCGCGGCCCGCCTTCTGCGCCAAGACCGGCTTCGGCAGATAGGTCACGGGAATCCCGGCGCCTCGGGCCGCGCGAAGGAGACGCCCGAGGTTGCGCCCTCCGTGCTCGCGCGCGACGAGGATGCGGTCGATCGTCCGGCGCCCACCTTCGACCGCGTCGAGAACCGGATGGAGGCCGTAGAGCATCTCGGCCTCCTCCTCCCTTCGCTTCACTCGATCTCCGCGAGCGTCCTGGCGACGCGTTCGGGAAGCGACGGTACCGCGCCGGGGAGGCGGCCGTGCCCTAGGGCGACGAGGGGGACGATACCGTCGAGTTCGCGTCCGTGGGCGCGGCCGGTGATCGCGATCCGGATCGGCTGGAAGAGCGCCTTCCCCTTCGCCCCGGTGGCGCCCTGGACTCCTGCCTTGATCGCCGGCCAATCGGCGACACCGTTCGCGACCGCGGCGGCGAGCGCCTCGACGACCGTTCGCGCAGGCGGGTCCGCGAGGATCTTCCGCTCGTCGTCACCGAGAGCGCCGCCCGGATGGAAGACCGGCTCGACGAGTGCCGGCACCTGGTCGAAATGCGACAGCGCCGGACGGAGGAACTCCGCGACCGATGCGACCCACGCGGCCGCCGTCCCGAGCGCGGCCGGCTCGAGCCGGCCCGACCGGACCAGCGCCTCCCCGACCTCGCGCGCGATCCGCGGGAGCGGCATGGCGTGAATGTGCTGCGCCGAGATCCACTCGAGCTTGACCGGATCGAAGATCCCCGCGGATCGCGAGACCCTCGAGAGGTCGAACTCGTGCACGACGTCGTCCAGGCTCACGATCGTTCTATCGTGCGCCGGCGCCCAGCCGATGAGGGCGAGCGCGTTGACGAGCGCCTCGCCGGGGACGCCGCGCTCGCGCCACGCGGAGACCGACGTCGCGCCGTGCCGCTTGGAGAGGCGCTCGCCGTCGGGGCCGAGAACCATCGGCAAGTGGCCGAACTCCGGCGGCCGCTCGCCGAGCGCGGCGTAGAGGAGGACCTGGAGCGGCGTGTTCGAGAGGTGGTCGTCGCCCCGCAGGACGAGGTCGATCCGCATCGCGACGTCGTCGACGACGACGGCGAAGTTGTACGTCGGCCGGAGGTCGCGGCGCACGAGCACGGCGTCGGGAATCTGCGCGAGTGGGACGGCGACCTCCCCGTGGATGCGATCGGCGAAGCGCACGACGGCACCGCCGCCCGGAGCGCGTGCGGGCACGCGGAAGCGCACCGCGGACGGCTGCCCCGCGGCCGCTCGCGACGCGGACTCGGCCTCCGTCAGCGCGCGGCAGGGATCGCGATGGCCCGCGGCGCGCCCCGACTCGCCGGCTTCACCCGCGCAGAAGCAGCGAAACGCGGCCTTGCTCTCGAGGAGCCGCCCCGCGGCGGCGGCGTAGCCGTCGAGCCGCTCCGACTGCCGGTAGGGACCGTCCGATCCGCCCGCCCCGGGCCCCTCGTCCCAGGCGAGGCCGAGCCAGGAGAGGTCGCGCAGGATTCCCTCCTCGGATCCCTCCTGCTCGCGCTCGGTGTCGGTGTCCTCGATGCGCAGGACGAACGCCCCGCCGCTGGCGCGCGCGACGACCCAGTTGAAGAGCGCGGTGCGCGCGTTCCCGAGATGGAGCGAGCCGGTCGGCGACGGAGCGAACCGGACGCGAGACCCGCTCATCGCGCTCGTCCGATGAGGGCGACGGCGTGACAGGCGATCCCGTCGCCGCGGCCCAGCGCGCCGAGCCCTTCGAGGGTCGTCGCCTTGAGGCCCACGACCGCCGGCGCGATGCCGAGCGCGGCGCCGATCGACTCCTTCATCGCAGCGGCCGACACCGCGATCTTCGGTCGCTCGGCGAGCACGGTGAGATCGACGTTGACGATGCGCCATCCCGCGGCCGCGATCTCCCGCGCGACCTCGCGGGCGAGGCGCGCGCTGTCGGCGCCGGCGAAGCGCGGGTCGCCCGGCGGAAAGTGATGACCGATGTCGGGAAGCCCGGCGGCGCCGAGCACCGCGTCCATCGCGGCATGGAAGACGACGTCGGCGTCGGAATGGCCTTCGAGGCCGGCCTCGCCGGGAAAGGCGACACCTCCTAGGACGAGCGGCCGCCCGGGGGCGAACCGGTGCACGTCAAAGCCGTGTCCGACGCGCCATCCCGGCTCGCGCGGCAGATCATCGGGCGTCGTGATCTTCACGTTCTCCGCCGCGCCCGGCACGATCGCGACGCGCCGGCCGGCTCGCTCGAGCGCCTGGGCTTCGTCGGTCACCTCGGCGCCGGCGGCGGCGGCGGAGCGGAGCGCCTCGAGGAGCCAGTCGCGCCGTGCCCCCTGCGGCGTCTGCGCGAGCCGGAGCGCCTTGCGGTCGAGCGTCTCCAGCACGAACCCGCCGGCGTCCTCGCGCTTCACGGTATCGCCGGCGGGAAGCGCGGGGATCGCGGCGCCGTGGCGCGCCGCCGCCTCGAGCACGTCGCGAACGACCGACGCCGGAACGAACGGCCGCGCGGCGTCGTGGACGAGGACGAGGTCGGCGCCGTCGGCCGCCTCGACCCCCGCGAGGACCGACCGCATGCGTGTCGAGCCTCCCGGCACGACGGCGGCGAGGTCGCGCAGCGCCGCGGCGTGCGGACCGTCGAGGACCTCGGGCGACAGGACGACGAGAACACGGTCGATGCCCGGACACGACGCGATCGCCCGCACGGAGCGCGCGACCACGGTCTCTCCGTCGAGGGGAAGGAACTGCTTCGGGACCCGCCCGCCGAAGCGGGTCGAGGCCCCGGCGGCGACGACGATGCCGAAGGCGCGGCTCACGTCGGTTCGGCGGAGGTCGTCAGACCTCCATCAGCTCCTTTTCCTTGTTCTTGCAGAGGGCGTCGATGTCGGCGACGCTCTTGTCGGTTCGCTTCTGCACGTCGCCCTCGGCGCGCCGCGCATCGTCTTCCGAGAGCTTCGCATCCTTCAGGAGCTTCTTCAGCTCGTCGTTCGCTTCGCGGCGGACCTGGCGGACGGCGGTCTTCGCCTCTTCCCCGAGCTGATGCACCTTCTTGACGAGCTGCTTGCGGCGCTCCTCGGTGAGCGCCGGGATCGGGATCCGGACGAGCTTGCCGTCGTTCGCGGGGTTCAGGCCGAGGTCCGAGGCCAGGATCGCCTTCTCGATCGCGGCGACCGCCGACGGGTCGAACGGCTGCGCGACGACGAGCGACGGCTCGGGGATCGACAGCTTCGCGACCTGGTTCATGGGCGTCATCGTCCCGTAGTAATCGACCATGACGCCGTCGAACATCGCCAGCGACGCGCGCCCCGTGCGCACCGCGGCGAGCTTGTGCCTGGCGTCCTGGAGGGTCGAAGCCATCTTCTTGTCGGCGTGATCGAGGACCTGCTTGTCCGTCATGGCGACTCCGAGACGACAGTGCCGATCGCATCGCCGCGAATCACGCGGCGGATGTTCCCGTCCTGCCGGATGTTGAAGACGACGATGGGCAGCTTGTTGTCCATGCAGAGCGAGATCGCGGTGGCGTCCATGACCTTCAGTCCGCGCTTCAGCACCTCGCGATAGCCGATCCGCTCGAACTTGACGGCGGCGGGATTCCCGACGGGATCGGCGTCGAAGACGCCGTCGACCTTGGTCGCCTTCAGGAGCACCTCGGCCTTGACTTCCATCGCGCGGAGCGCGGCCGCGCTGTCGGTGGTGAAGTACGGGTTGCCGGTGCCGGCGGCGAGGATGATGACCCGCCCCTTCTCGAGATGACGGATCGCGCGCCGCCGGATGAACGGCTCGGCGACCTGGCGCATCTCGAGGGCCGAGAGGACGCGCGTCTGGATCCCCCGCTGCTCGAGCTGGTCCTGGAGCGCGAGCGAGTTGATGAGGGTCGCGAGCATCCCCATGTGATCGCCGGAGACGCGGTCCATGCCCGAGGCGGCCGCCTTGACGCCGCGGAAGATGTTGCCGCCGCCGACGACGAGCGCGAGCTGCACGCCCATCCCGTGGACCGCCGCCAGCTCGTCGGAGAGGACGCGCACGACCTCGGGATCGATCCCGAAGGTCGAGGTTCCCATCAGCGCCTCGCCGGACAGCTTGAGGAGAACGCGCCGGTAGCGGAGCGGGCCGCCGTCCGCCATCGCGCCTACAGGCCTTCGCCGAGGACGAAGCGCGCGAAGCGGCGGACGCGGACGCCGTCGCCAAGGAGCTGCTTCACCGTCTTGTCCGGATCCTTGACGAATGCCTGCTCGACGAGGGTGACCTCGCCGAGGAACTTGTCGATACGACCGGCGACGATCTTCTCGACGACCTGCGCGGGTTTCCCCGCCTTGAGGGCCTGGTCGCGCGCGATCTCCTGCTCGTCGGCGAGGACCTTCGGCGAGACTTCGTCGCGCGTCACGTAACGGGGCGCGGCGGCGGCGATGTGCATCGCGAGGTCGCGGAGCAGCGCCTCGCCGACGGGGCCCGAGGCCGACTCCGCCTCGACGAGCACGCCGATCTTGCCGCCGGTGTGGATGTAGGACGCGAGCACGGAGCCCGGTGCGCTCTTCTGGAACTTCACGTAGCGCCGGAGCTGCATGTTCTCGCCGATCTTCCCGACCGCCTCGCCGATCGTCTGCCGGAGCGGCCGGCCCGAGGACGAAGGCGCGTCGAGGAGCGCTTCGCGCGCGGCGTCGGTCGGCGCCGAGCCCTCGGTCGGCGCGCCCTTCGCGAGCGCGGTGTCCACGGCGGCCTTCACGAGCCCCTGGAAATCGGCCCCGCGCGCGGCGAAGTCGGTCTCGCAGTTGAGCTCGATGAGAACGGCGGCATCCGCCGACGCGGCGGTCGCGATGATGCCTTCGCCGGTGGCGCGGCCCGCTTTGTTAGCGGCCGCGGCGAGACCCTTCTTGCGCAGGATCTTCTCGGCCTCGCTCAGGTCGCCCTTGGCCTCGACGAGCGCGCTCTTGCACTCCATCATCCCGACGCCCGTCTTCTCGCGCAGCTGCTTGACGACTCCGGCCGTGATCTCCATTTCGTCCCTCATCTCGTCAAAAAGCCCCGGCACGGCCGACGACCGCACCGGGGCTTTCCCTGTCGTCGGATCGATGTCAGTCGGCCGCGGTCTCGTCCGTTGTCACGGCCTCGACCGCTTCCGCGCCCCGCGGCGCGCGCCCGGGGGTCCGGCCGCCGCGTGGCGCCGGCTTGGTCGCCTGCGCCCGCAGGCGCTCGCGACGGGCCTCGCGCGCACGCACGCGCTCGGCGATGTTCTGGGTGCTCCCCGCCTTCTTCTCGGATTCCGCCTCGCGGTCGCGGCGATGGGCGTCCCACACGGCGCGGCCCTCGAGCATCGCGTCCGCCACGCGACCCGCGAAGAGCTTGATGGCGCGGATCGCGTCGTCGTTGCCGGGGATCGGGTACTGCACCGGCTCGGGGTCGCAATTCGTGTCGACGACCGCGATGACCGGAATGCCGAGCTTGTTCGCCTCGGCGATCGCGATCTTCTCGTTGAACGGATCGACGACGAAGAGGGCGGCGGGGAGGGAGTCCATCCCCTTCAGGCCGGAGAGCGTCTTCTCGAGACGCGTCCGCTCCTTCTCGAGCTGCGCAATCTCCTTCTTGGTGACCTTCGCATCGCGCTCGCCCGCGGCCATCTCTTCCAGATCGCGAAGGCGCGCGAGGCTCTTCTTGATCGTCGCGAAGTTCGTGAGCGTTCCGCCCAGCCACCGCTGGTTGACGTAGCTCATGCCCCCGCGCGCGGCTTCCTCTGCGATCGTCTCCTGCGCCTGGCGCTTCGTACCGACGAAGAGCACGTGGCCCCCGTCGGCGGCCAGGCGCTCGGTGAACGCGAGCGCGTCGCGGAAGAGCTTGACCGTCTTCTGGAGATCGATGATGTAAATGCCGTTGCGCGCTCCGAAGATGTATTCCTTCATCTTCGGGTTCCAGCGCCGGGTCTGGTGACCGAAGTGGGCGCCCGCCTCGAGCAACTCCTTCAACGTGACCGAAACCAAGAACAGCCTCCTTCGATCTTCAGCGCTTGCTGAACTGGAAGCGCTTGCGCGCGCCCGGGCGACCGTATTTCTTGCGCTCCACCTTCCGGGGGTCGCGCGTCAAGAACCCTGCATCCTTCAGCTTGCCCCGAAGCTCGGGGTTGTACTCGAGGAGAGCGCGCGCGATCCCGTGGCGCAGCGCTCCGGCCTGGCCCGACGGCCCACCGCCGGCCACGCGCACGAGCACGTCGAACTTGTCGACGGTCTCGGTGATGACGAGCGGCTGCCGGATGATCATCTTGAGCATCTCGTTGGGGAAGTACTCGTCGAACGTCTTGCGGTTGACGGTGATGTCGCCGCGCCCCGGCCGCAGGTAGATGCGCGCCGACGACGTCTTCCTCCGCCCGGTGCCGTAGTACTGGATCGCTTCGCTCAAGAGCGCTCTCCTCGTGAACCGGTCAATTCCGGATCGCGCCGGGGACCTTCAGGACCTTGGGCTGCTGCGCCTCGTGCGGGTGCTTCGGCCCTTCGTAAACCTTCAGCTTGCGCGCCATCGCCTTGCCGAGACTGTTCTTGGGCAGCATGCCCTTGATCGCCGTCTCGACGAGACGGATGGGACGCGTCTCGAGCAGCTTGCCCGCGGCGATCTCTTTCAGGCCGCCCGGGTAGAGGCTGTGGTGTCGGTACATCTTGTCGGTGAGCTTGCGGCCGGAGAGCTTGATCTTCTCCGCGTTGACGACGACGACGTGATCGCCGGTGTCTTCGTAGCGCGTGTAGATCGGCTTGTGCTTTCCAGCGAGGTGGCTGGCGACGACGGTCGAGAGACGGCCGAGCGTCATTCCCGACGCGTCGACGATCCACCACGCGCGCGTCACGTCACCTTGCTTCGGAACGTACGTCGTCATCGGAAGAGACCTCGAACCCCCGCTCGAACGAGCTCTGGAGTCATGACCCAGGAGACGAACGCAACCTTATATCAACGCATGAAAGGGGTGTCAAGGGCGCCCTTTCCTTATACTCCGCGCCGTGACCGACGAGACCAGCCGCGACCCGGAGCGCATCCGCGAGATGTTCGGCGGAATCGCGCGCCGCTACGACCTTCTCAACCGTCTCCTGAGCCTCGGCCTCGACCGCCGGTGGCGGAAGGCGGCGGCACGGGAGGCCTGCCTCGCCTCCCCCGCCCGGGTCCTCGACCTCTGCTCGGGGACGGGCGACCTGGCCCTGGCGCTCGTGCGCGCCCCCGGCCCCGAGCGGCTCGTCGTCGGCTGCGATTTTTCCCGCCCGATGCTCGAGCGCGCGGCACGGAAGCTCGACGGACGCGCGACGGTCGTCCTCGGCGATGCGCTCCGGCTCCCGTTCGCGGACGGGGCGTTCGACGCGATCACCGTGGCGTTCGGCGTGAGAAACCTCCACGACATGCCGGCTGGATTTCACGAGATGCGCCGCGTGCTCGCGCCAGGCGGCCGCCTCGTCGTCCTCGAGTTCTCTCGGCCGGAGGGGCCGGTCCTCTCGCGCGCCTACGGCCTCTACCTGCGCACGGTCGTTCCGCGCCTCGGCGATCGCGCGTCGGGGCGCGAAGGCCCCTATCGTTACCTAGCGCGAACGATCGCGGGGTTCCCCGAGCCGGACCGGATCGCGGGGCTGCTCCGCGACGCCGGATTCGGGGGAGTCGGCTGGCACACCCTCTCGGGCGGCATCGTCTGCCTCCATACGGCGCTGCGCTGAGGGTGGCTTGTCCTCGAGGCCGAGCTCGCGGATCCGTGCGAGGAGGCGCTTGTAGTTGACGCCCAGCCGCTCCGCCGCGCGCGTCTTGTTGCCCGCCGCTTCCGCGAGCGCGCGCGTGATGAGCAGCGTCTCGACGCGGTCCCGCGCCGCGACCGCGACGTCGTCGAGCGAGCCCGAGAGGTCGAAGAGCTTCGAGACGGCATCGATCGATAGCGCGGGACGCTCGGCGGGGAGGGCCAGGTGCGCCGGCTCGATCGTCTCGCCTTCGCAGAGGATCGCGGCGCGCTCGACGGCGTTCTCGAGCTCGCGCACGTTCCCCGGCCAGCGGTAGGCGCGCATCGTCGCGACGGCCGCCGCCGAGAAGCGCAAGGCGTCCTTGCCCAGCTCCCGACGGAAGCGGTCGAGGAAGTGCCTTGCGAGCGCCTCGACGTCGGCTCCGCGCTCCCGGAGAGGCGGAATCGAGACGGTCACGACCGCGAGGCGGAAGTAGAGGTCTTCCCGGAAGCGGCCTTCTGCCGCCGCGGCGGTGAGATCGCGATGCGTCGCCGCGACGACGCGCGTGTCGACCTTCAGCGTCTTCGTCCCGCCGACCCTCTCGAACGTCCGGTCCTGCAGCACGCGCAGGAGCTTCGCCTGGAGCGCCGGCGAGAGATCGCCGATCTCGTCGAGGAAGAGCGTGCCGCGATCGGCGGTCTCCACACGGCCAGGCTTGGTCGCGGTGGCGCCGGTGAAGGCGCCTCGCTCGTGGCCGAACAGCTCGCTCTCGAGCAGCGTCTCGGGAATCGCGGCGCAGTTGATCGCAACGAACGGACCGCGCCTTCGCGGGCTCAGCTGATGGATCGCGCGGGCGAACAGCTCCTTGCCGGTGCCGGACTCGCCGAGGATGAGCACGGTCGCATCGGTCGGCGCTGCCTTCTGGATCCGCCGCGTGGCGTCGATCAGCGCCTCCCCCTCGCCGATGATGCGCGGGAATCCGGTCCTGTCGGCGAACTCCTTCTTGAGCAGGACGTTTTCCAGGGCCAGGTCGCGGCGCTCGACGGCGCGCTCCACGAGCAGAAGGAGATGATCGGGATCGACCGGCTTCGAGAGGAAGTCGAACGCACCCTTCTTCATGGCGCCGACGGCGTCCTCGACCGTGCCGTAGGCGGTCATGATGATGACGGGAAGGTTGGGATCGGCCTCGCGCGCCGCGGCGAGCACCTGGTGCCCCGTCGCGCCGGGCAGCTTGAGATCGGTGATCACGGCGAGGAAGCGCCCGCTCGCCAGCGCTCGGACCGCGGCCGTCCCGTCGGCCGCCTCCTCCACCTCGTAGCCCGCGGCCTCGAGGGTGGCCCGCAGCATCACGCGGAGGCTGTCGCGATCTTCGACGAGGAGGAGCGGCGCCATCGCGACGGGGAGCATAGGTCCCCGCCACCGGTCAATTCAAGGGAGGGTTCGCCTTGAGGTCATCGAGCGCCTTCTTCGCATCGTCCATCGCCGTGCGCGCGTCCGCGAGCTTGCCGTTGGCCCACTCGACGCGCTGAATGCCGTTCATCCCCTTGATCGTGGCGGCGTCCTCCGGCGAGAGCACCGGCCGCGGAAGGTAAGGGTTCTTGAAGGCGAGGATCGTCTTCTCCCACGACGAGGTCGTGACGGCCGCGGCTTGGAGCTTCGCGTCCGCGTCCTCCAGCCTGCGCTTGTAATCCGCCTGCCGGGCCTGGCTGTCTTGCAGCCACTGGAGCGGATCGACCGGCTTGTCGACGGGCTTCGCGCTGGGATCGGGGAGCGGCGACGGCGGAATCGCGCCGGGGAGCGACGTGTCGTGCGGCGCCGCTGCCGGGGCCGGCGGCTTCGCTTCCGCTTTCTCGACGGGCTTCGGCTGCGGCGTGGGCGCCGGCGCCGGAGGCGCCTCGGCCTGCGCCGGCGCCGGCTCCGCCGGTTTCGCCGCGGTGATCGGCGGCGCGGGCGCGGCGTCGCGCGGCGCGTCGTGGCAGCCGCACAGCACCGCCGTTCCGAGCGCGAGACCTAAGAGTGTCTTCATCGCCGCGAAACGTTAACGCGAAGCGCGCGCAATGTCACGATCACAGGTCGGTCTGCCACCGCGTGATGATGACGCGGGGAAGATCCCATCCGGGCGGCGGCCAGCTGTCCCGGAGGTCGGTGTCCCAATAAATGTCCGGCGTTCCCGACATCAGTCCGTTCGTGCCGGCATAGGTGACGACGCTGCCGTAGATGAGCGGCGTGCCCTGCGAGTCGAAATCGCCGGCGGTATACAGAAGACCCCAGATCACCGCGTTGCGTTGGGTCGGGAGCACGGGGCCACGAGCGTTGTAAACCGGAGCGTTGGCCCCGCCGTTGGGGAGCGGCCACGCGTCGTTCAATGCGCCGGGGGCGTCGCCGGCGGTGACGCTCGGCTTGAACGCCGGGTCGTCGGCGAGAACCACAGCGTTGTAGTTGAGGTTCACCCAGTCCTCGCCGGGGTCGTACTGTCCGTTCGCGTTCGCATCGCGGTACGGCTCGTTCGGGAAGTGGATCGTCGCCGGCCGGCCCGCGTTGCCGGTTGCGGTGAAGAGCAAGGTGTTCGCGTAGAGGAACCCTTGCATGCCGTAGTTGGCGCTCACCTTCATCTCCGGCGTCAGGTTCGCCGCGAGATTCGTCGCGGGATCGATGTCGTGCGGCGCCGTGCCGTCGGTCGTGTCGAAGAAGAAGAGACCCTGCTTGGCGTCGGTGAGCACGCGCCAGTCGGTCGGGGCTCCGACGCCGTTCTCGCGATACTGGATCCCGTTGTCCCACGAGAAGTAGTGCGTGTCGCTGTTCCCCGCCTGCGCGATCGTCTTCCACGTCGCGTAGTCGAACGTGGGACAGCCGACACCGCCGTAGCTCTGGATCTTGTTCGACTTGTCCTGCGTGGCCGGGAGCGCGGCAGGCGGATAAGGCTGCTGGGAGGTCGTCGGGACCCACTGGGCGCACGTGCCGTCAATGATGAACCGGTACCACGGGTCATCGATTTGCTGGCCGATCATCGAGCCGCCGGTGTGGTACATCGCGTTCCACGTCGCCGTGTTGTCGTAGCCGTACAAAGTGTCGATCTTGGCGGCGGGCGGGATGACGCGCGGGAGGCTCAGCGGGATCTTGTTGTCGGCGCCGTTCCCGATGTTGAGGTCGGTCTGGGCCGTCGACGTTCCCCAGTGCGGGAAGAAGTTGCCGTTGAACGCCAGCTCGTTGCACGACTGGAGTGGGCCGAACGGACCGGGGAACGGCGTCTCGTTCAGGACCGCCTTCACGATGCGGGTCGAGATGATCTGGACGGAGGGCGCGGTCTTCACGATGTTCACCGTGACCTTGACCGTCGCCATCCCGTAGCGCGTCCACGTGCCCGCGATGCTGAGGTAGGGCGGCTCGTAGACTTTGATCTCTGCGATCTGGGCGAGCACACCGCCCGCGGCCGAAGGGAAGCTCGGCGCGATCTTGTCGCGGAGACCGTCGAGGAAGGTGGCGGTGGCGGTGTTCGCCGAACGCGCGATGAGGATGTCGGGGCCATCCTCGGTTCCGACCAGCATGTCGGCGAGGGCCGCCCGGTACGGCTTGTCGAAGATGTCGTCGTTGCCGTCGCCGTCGCGGTCGATCCCGACCTTGTAGTAGGGGTGGAGCGCGGTGCCGTCCGCCGCGGTCCCCGTGTCGGCCGTTCCAGCCCCGTCGAGGTCGATGATGCGGTGGGTCCTGTCCATGACCGCCGTCGTCGGCTGGACGAGGTTCTTGGCGCCGGAGGCGAGGTAAGGCGGGCGGTCGAACCACCGCTTCACCTCGCGGATCGTCCCCTCGCCGAAGTAGAGGGCTTGCGCCGAGAGCTTCTCGTTCTCGGCGATCTTGTTCTCCGTGTCGGCCATCAAGAGGTACGAGATGCCGAGGAGGCTCATGATCGCCATGACGAGCACGGCGATGACCATCGCCGAACCTTTTTCGCGGCCGTTCGTCTTGGACATCAGTTCACCGTGAGCGACGGCAGGTTGCACGTCGTCGTGATGCCGGAGGGGTTGCCGGCGGAGTCGAGCAGCGTGAAGACGAACTGATTCGTACCGAAGACGTCGACCTTTCGGTTCGAGCCGTTGCCGTTGTCGGTGAAGTTGTTGAAGACGTAAGTCACCTTGGTCGCGTTCGCCGCCGTCGTCGGCGTGGCATACGGAACCGATGCCGCGCCGGCGCCGAACGACTTGGTCGCGGTTCCTGTCGGGTTCGTCCCGCTCCCGTAGGCGGTCGTCCATGTCCCCGCGGCGGCGAGATTCGTCGCGTTGAACTGCGCGGTCTGCCATGCGGGCTTGGTGTTCGTGTAATCGACCCAGGCGATGGTCATCGTCGTGATCGACACCGAGGTCAGACAGCGATCGTCGCCGATGTAGTAAGAAACTTCCTTGCATTTCGTGCTGCCGCCCGCGCAGGTTGCCGTGCTCGTGGTCGTCGGGAAGACGCTCAGGCAGCAGCCGACGGCGCTTCCCGCGTTGACGCTGATCGTCGAGGTCGAGCTGCAACCGGACGAGTTCGTCACCGTCGCGGTGATCGTGTAGGCACCCGCCGGGTTCGCGAGCCACCCGGTATCGGTCCAGCAGGTCCCGCCCGAGGCGCAGACGCTGTCCGGGGTCACGGAGGTGAAGGATCTCGTCACTCCGTTCACCGAGTGGGTGTAGACGATCGAGACGCTGGCGTAGGTGTCGGTGCCGCCCGTGACCGTGACGGTCACCGGGACCACGCCCGCGATCGTCGCGCCGTTCGCGGGCGTCGTGAACGACACCGTGCCGGAGAACTGGCAGATCGCCTGCGCGAGAGACGACGCCGCCGAGTAGTTCACGCACTCGTCCTTGGCCTTGACCATGTAGTAGACCGTCTGGAGCGAGGTCATCGCCGGGGGCGCGTTGTCGTTGTAGACCGGCAGGACCGTCGAGGCCAGAGGCGTGGTCGGGAAGACGACCATGCTCACGGGATCGGTCTTGTTGACGACGTTCGATCGGTAGACGTCGTAGCCCGCGACGGTGACCGGGTTGCTGCTCACGTCGGTCGTCACCGGAGTCCAGGTGACGGCGATGAGTGTCGTCGACATGCGGAACGCCTGGACGTTCGTCGGGGCGGAGGGCGCGATGCTCGTGGTGGCGTGCCCGCTGACCGCCGAGCTCGCCGTGCTCTCGAGGCCGCACGTGTCGACCGCGGTGATCTTGTAATAGTAGGTGTGGCAATTCACCGTCGTGTTGTCGATGTGGGGCGGTTCGAGAGGCGACTTCACGACGGTCTCGTCCGCGATGCGGTTTGCCGCGGCCGGCGTGAAGCCGGAGACGTCGCCGCGGTAGATGCGATATCCGGCGAGGTCGCGGATCCCCGGCGCGATCGGATCGCCGGCGGGCACGTTCGCCGTGTTCGTCGTCACGGCCGTCCAGTTCACCTGGACGTTGTTGACGAGGCTCGACGTCGCAGTCGGCCCGGTCGGCGCGCTCGGCGTGTTCGTGTTCGCGACGGCCGCGCTGACCTCGTTGCTCTTGACGCTGACGTTCCCGGCGCCGTTCTGCGCTTGGACGGTGATGTAGTAAGTCGTCCCCGTGGTCAATCCCGCGAGAAAGAACGGCGACCCGGAGACGTTCTTCGTCCCCAGGATCGCCCCCGGCGCCGTTCCGTAGTTCACGCGATACTGAGTGACCTGATCGGCGGTCGGGTTCGCGGCCCACGTGACGAGGAGGCCGCCGCAGTGGCCGGCGAGGACCGTCGGGGTCGCGGGCTTCGAAGGGGTCGCCGTCGACGCGTTGATGTCCTGGATCCCCTTCATGCGCATGTTCCGAGGCACGACGTCGCCCCTGAGCTCGAACTTCCGATACTGGGCGGACGCGGGGTCGCTGGTGTCGTTGTAGTTGATGTCCTTGTCCTTGGTCATGCCGATGAGCGACACGTTGAACTTCAAGATGCCGTTCCGGAGCGTCTTCGCCGCCGCGGTCTCGGTCGAGCCCGGCGCCGCGATCGGCGCCGTCGAGGTGGCGTCGTAGTACTGGAAGGTCAGGTTGCGGACGTTCTCGGCGACCGGCGTCCGTACGATGAAGTCGCCGCTACAACAGATCCCCACGTTGTTGCTCAGCGAGATCTTGTAGAGCGTGTACGGCGGGCTGGTCGGGTTCAGGACGACGTTGTTGACGGTCACGGTCGCGACGTTGCCGTCGCGCGGCTGGTCGTCGACATCGGCCTGGAACGTAATCGTGTCGGGACCGGTGCCGTCCGGCTTCTCGAGGACGTAGCCGACGACCTCGTCGTTTCCCGTCGAGACCACGTTGAACGCGCCGCCTGCGAACGCGGACTCGACGTCGTTGTTCTTCGTCGGGTCGTCGGCGTCGAAGTCGCCGCGGAAGATGATGGCGTGGTCGAGCGCGACCTCGAGCTGCTCGTCGGGCCGGGTCGGGCTGCCGTCGGGGTTCGTGTTGTACCCCAGCATGCGGAGATCGGCGGTCAGCCGGTCGTAGGCGATGCGGACCGCTTCCTGCTGCTCGGTCGCGTTCTCGCCCTTCTTGAACGACTGGCGCGCCTTGTCGTAGATGGTGAGGGCGACGATGACCGCGAGCGCCAGGACGGCGGTCGCGACCAGCACCTCGATCAGGGACATGCCGAGCTCTCTTGTCCGCGTGCGCATGGTCATCCCTTTCACCCGACTCTCGTCAGTTCCTGTTCGTCACGATCGAGACCTGCCGGCTGCGCCCCGTGACCTGCGTCCAGAGGACGTTCACGGTCACGCGGACGTTCTTCGCGGTGACGGCACCGCCGGTCACGAAGTTCGGCACCGCGGACGCCCCCTGGGCCACGGAATCGAGCTTGATCGTCGCGTGAGCGGAGCTACCGAGCTTGCTCGCGAGCGTGTTCTGCCACGAGGTGCAATCGGCCGTGACGCACGTCGCGGTGTCGACCGTGTAGGTCGTCGCTGCTCCGTCGAGTCCGAAGTTGCCCCAGAGCTGGGAGTAACCCCAGCCATCCATCGCTTCCATGATCTGCTTCCCCGTCGCGAGCGCTTCCGACGACGTCCGGCCGCTCTTCACGCTCTTGCCGCCGAGGATGAACAGGCCGGCGATCGCGATCAGCACGCCGGCGAGGAGAGCGAGAGCGATGATGACCTCGATGAGACTGAACCCTTCCTGCTTCCGTCGTCGCATCGTCGATCCCCCTCTAGGTCCGCGTGTGGGCGACGGTGACGAGGCCCAGCGTGTTGACGGTCAGCGTCCACGTCTCGGTGCTCGCCGAAACGAGCGACTGGATGGTGATCGTGCCTGTGGCAGACGCCGAGCCGTCGCTCTTGAACGTGATCGTGGTCGCCGAGCCGGAGACGATCTTCGCCGTCCCCGGCATCTTGATCGAACGCAGCTGAGCCGAAGGGCAGACGTTTCCGGTCAGCGCGGGATCGGCGGCGCAATAAGAGTAGGTGTTCGTCGGGTCGACGCTGATGTTGAAGTCCAAGCCGGGTACGCGGTGCTGCGTTACGGCCATCATCCTTGCCGCGCGCATGTGGACCGCCATCTGGTCGGCGGCGCTGCGGATGTCGGCGATGCGGACCTGCTCGTTGACGATCGGGATCCCGATCGCGAGGACGATGCCCGCGAGCGCCAGGACGGCGAGCAACTCCACCAAGCTGAATCCGGCCTGCCTTCGCGATTGAGCGTGCACAGAGCCTCCTCGTCGCGGCAGGTAAGGAGCATCCGGCGTGCCACGGCGCGATCGCCCGGCAACGGCGCAACCCGTTCGATTCGTGATGCTTACGTTTTGGTCGTCAGTGGCGGGAGCGCCGGGGACTCTGGCCTGCCGGACAACGTGTCACAATTCGTAACATGCGGCCGCTGGCGTAGAATCCCAGCGCCGTGACGGACGCCGCGCGACGATGACCGGAATTTCGAACCGCACGGCGGCGACGGTCGTGGCCGTCGCCGTCGTCATCGCTGCCGGCATCGGCGTTTGGCGCTTTCAGTCCATGCGCGCCGAGCGCTCACGCGTCGAACCGGCGGCGACGCCGCCGATCCGCGTGCCCTTGTTCGTGCCGGCCGACGCGGTTCGACATCACGGCCGGTTCGCGTTCTTGTGGGACGGCCCGGCGCCGTTGGCATCCTTTCGACAGGCCGAGAAGCTGGACGCCGTCGTCGCCGGCGCCGGCTCGGACGAGGAGGCCGCGAGGAAGCTGATGCATTGGACGCGGGCGCAGTTCGAGCCGGGCACCCCCAGCCCCTATCCGCCGCCCGATGCGACGACGACGCTGAACGAGATTCGCAGCGGGCGAACCGGCGGGTTCTGCGCGCAGTACTCGTTCGTGCTGGTGCAAGCGCTGCAATCGGAAGGCCGGCCGGCGCGCATGGTGACGATCGACGGGCACGAGGTCGTCGAGACCTGGCTCCGCGATCAGTCGCGGTGGACGATGCTCGATCCGATGTTCGACCTCCAGGTCGTCGACCGTTCAGGCCGCAGCCTGTCGGCCTACGAAATTCGCGCGGCCGGAGCCGCCGGCGCCGGCCTCGCCCTCACCCCGGGACACCGGCTCACGGAGGCGCCATCGGTCTACTTCGCGAGGTACGGGACGATCGCAATCTGGCTCCGGAACGCGTTCACCGGAGCGCCGGTGAACTTCGCGGACTTCGATCGCTATCGCCTGTGGCTCGTCGCCGCGGGTGAGCCGAGCCCGAAGCCCGAATCGCCGTCAACGAGCTTCCCCGACGAGGTCTACGGTCCGCCACACGGGTTTCCTGTCGCGGGCTCATAGCGAACCCGATGAACAGCCGGCTCCGCGGGGAATCTCAGCCGGAACATCGCGCCGCCGCGTGGACCCTCGGCCGCCTCGACCGTGCCCCCGTGATCGACGACCGTCCGCTGGACGAGCGCCAGTCCGAGCCCCGTCCCCCGCTCTCGCGTCGTGAAGAACGGGACGAAAATCTGGCCGCGCTTGTCCGGCGGGATGCCCGGACCGTCGTCGTCGATCTCGATCTGGACCGCGGCCGGGGTCTTCCGGCCGGCGATCCTCACGAGCAATCGGCGGCCGGCGTCCTCGCCGATGTCGGCCGCATTCTGGAGAAGGTTGCCGAAGACGCGCCTCAAGAGCGCCTCGTCGCCGACGACCCGGCCGAACTCGCCTTGCAAGACGACGTCGATCCCCGCCGGGGGGTGCTCGACGCACGAGCGGAGGAGAGCCTCGAGATCGACGCTCGCCCGCTGCGGCTCCGGCGGACGGGCGTAGAGGAGGAACTCGTCGATCTGCGCGCGGACGGCGTCGACCTCCTTGAGGATTTCCTTCGCCGGTCCGTGGACGCGCGGATCGTCCCGCTTCTCGAGCATCCGGGCCCAGCCGAGGATCGTCCCCAGCGCGTTCCTGAACTCGTGCGCGATCCCCGCGGACAAACGCCCGACGGCGGCCAGGTGCTCGCGCAGGCTCACCTGCTCCTCGACCTCCCGGATCTCGGTGAGGTCGGTCATGAGAACGAGCGCGCCGTGGACGTCGCCCTTGAGACCCGCCACGGGGGAGATCGTCACGCCCAGATGGGTCGCCCGCCCTCCCTCCGGGCGCAGCTCGAGCACCTCGCGCGAGACGCTGCGTCCTTCCGCCATGCAGCGCTCGACCATCTCGGAGAGCCGCTTCATGCCGCGCGGCACACCCGAGAGATCGCGCCCGCGCGCCGACCCCTCGGGCAGGCCGAGGAGCGCGGTCGCCGCCGGGTTCGCCGCCGCGAGCCGGCCGTCACGTCCGAGGACCGCGACGCCCGTGCTCATCCCCGCGGCACTGTTCGCGACGAATCGGACGAGGTCGCCGAGCCCGCCCCCGCCGCGCGCCATCGCCTCGAGCGCGCCGTCCTGCTCGCGCAGCTTGTCCGCGACCGCCCGGAAGGCCGCCGCAAGATCGCCGGGCTCGGCGACGGGCGCGACGCTCCGCGCCGCGAGCCCTGCCTCCCCTGCGGCCGCGGCGAGATCCTTGTAGGGACGGCTGACCCAACGGCCGAAGAGGAGCGCAAGCACGGCGATGAGCACGACGGCGGCCGCTTGCACGGCGATCAGGACGCGGAAGCTCCCCTGGAGCGCGCCCAGCTCCGGGACCGCCTGCTCGACATCGACGACCGCCGCCAGCCGACCGGACGCGTCGAGCACCGGGACGTACGCGTCGATCGCCGCGGCCTCGCCTCCCGAGCGCGGCGTCATGTCGGACGCCACGGCCCGGCCCGCGCGGAGCGCCGCGACCTCGTCGGCGTCGAGCGTCCCGAACGGAACGTTGCGGAAGGCGCCGTCGCGGCTGGCCGCGGTCTCGCGGCCGCTCGCGTCCCAGAGCGCGATCCGCGCGAGGTCGAAGTCCCGTGCGGTCCGCGCGAGCGTGCCGCGGCTTCCTTCGCCCTTGACGAGCGCCTCGGGGCCGAGGACGCGCACGACCTCGCGCCCGCGCGCCTTCGCCCGCTCGCGCTCGGCGCGCTCGGCGTCGTCCCGCGTCCGCGTCAGCAGGAGCACGTTCGAGAGGTCGAGGACCGCGAGGAAGACGACGGTCAGGACGAGGACCAGCCGGAGCTGCGTCTCGAACCGGCCGGCGCGCGACGGTCCCGTCACGTCAGGGCCCGAGGCGGAGGTAGCCGAGGTACGCGGCCAATGCCGGCCGGCCCCAGAGCAGCGCCGCGCAGGCGGCGGGCGCCAGGAAGCAGCCGAACGGCAGCGCGTGGCGCAGGGTCCGGTTCTTGAGCGGGATGAGCGCGAGACCGACGACGGCACCGACGACCGACGCGGCGAAGAGCGTGAACGCGACACCGGCCGGTCCGACGAACGCGCCGACGAGCGCCATCATCTTGACGTCGCCGAAGCCCATGCCCTCGACGCCGCGCAGGCGCGTGTAGAGCGCGCCGATGCCCCAGAGGATCCCCGAGCCCAGCGCGGCACCCGCGGCGGAAGCGACGATCCGCGGCCAACCGGGCTCTCCGAGGAACGGGTTCCACCACGCGACCGCGATCCCGAGCGCGAATCCGGGGAGCGTCACCGCGTCCGGAAGGAGCTGCTCGTCGTAGTCGGTGAAGAAGAGCACGATCATCATCCACGCGAACCCCGTCGCGATGCCGAACGCCGCGCTCGGCCCGAACGCGCGCCACAGCGCGAGGACGGCCGCTCCCGAGAGCGCTTCGATCGCCGGATAGCGCCAGGAGATCGGCGCGTGGCACGACGCGCATCGTGCGCGCAGGATCAGCCACGAGACGACCGGCACGTTCTGCCACGGCCGGACGGGAGCTCCGCAGCTCGGGCACCTGGAGGCCGGCGTCACGACGCTCCGACCGGCGGGGAGCCGGTAGATGCACACGTTCAGGAAGCTTCCCACGATGAGGCCGATCGCGACCGCGAAGATCGACCCGAGCGGCTCGACCATCGCGGTCATGACGGGAGGAGCCGCCCCGCCGCGCTCGTGACCTTTCCAGTCGACGGGTCGTAGACGTAGGGCTCCCCGTTCGGGTCGAGCGGGATCGAGGTCATGAACCCCGCCTGTACCAGCTCGGACAGGCGCTTCGGCGGCGCGCCGCTGCGCGCCCGGTAGGATGCGATCGCCGCGTCGAGGTCCTCGATGTCGGCGCGCACCGTGAGCGTGCGGATCTGGCGCGTCGCGATCGCGCGCGCGCCTTCGTCGTTCCGCGGGTCGTCGAGAACCGAGCGCCATTGCGCGAGCGCGTCCCGGAGCTTGCCGCCGCGCGCGGTCATTCCCGCCTCGAGCCGGAACAGCTCGCGCGGCGCACCGGGCGCGTGAGCCGCGCGGTCGAAGTAGCGCGCCGCGCGATCGTACTGTCCGACGCGGTCGCACTCCCATCCCGCGAGGAACGGCAGGATCCACGCCGACGGGTCCTTGGCGAACCCCGTGTCGAGGAGCGCCAGGCCGCCCTCCAGGTCGCCCGCCTCGGTCGTCAGGATGAGGGCACCGAGCCAGTAGGGATCGGTGTACGCCGGGTCGAGCTCGCCGATGACCTCGCCGAAGACCTGCTTGACGTAGCGGTAACGATCGGCGCGGTCGTAGTCCGAGTAGTACTGGATGGCCCACAGGTAGACGAAGTCGGCGACCGTCGAGGCGTGCCCCAGGCTGACGGCGCGCAGGTACTTGCCGTTCGGCAGGTAGAGGAGCTCCTCGCTGCCGCGCCCGCGATCCTCGAGCGCGACGAGCCGGCCGCGGGCGGTGGCGGCGAGGATGGCCGACGCCGCGAAGAGCGCCGCGAGAACGGACCGCGTCATCAGAGAAACTCGCGGCGCTCGAAGACCAGGCAGGCCAGGACCAGGACGGCGAGCGCGTAGAACACGCCGTAAGCGATCCCCGCTCCGATGTACCCGGGGGCGATGGGAGCGCCGTGGACGGCGGCGGCCTTCACGTCGAGGCGGTCGAAGTTCGGAAGCACCGCGTGGAGAACGTCGCACAGGGTGCGCGAAGGTCCGTCGACCATGCGCTTCTTGAGCAGGTCGAAGCTCCACGACAGGTGCCCGGCGACGTAGGTGGCGACGGTCCCGACCGACGCGAGGATCGGATTCGTGAAGCTCGAGAAGAGCACCGCGAACGCCGCGAGGACCGCCAGCTCGACGTAGATGAGGACGATCGCCGGGAGAAGCGTGACCGGAGACTCACCTTTCAAGGCGACGGCCGCGAGGACCGCCGCACCGGTGAGGACGACGCTTGCGGCCAGGACGAGGAGGAGGCCCGCGTACTTGCCCACGATGAACTGCCACCGCCGGACCGGCTGAGCGAGGAGCGTCAGGACCGTGCGCCGCTCGATCTCCTTGAAGACGAGCGAGACTCCCACGAAGACCGCCGTGAGTACGCCGAAGAGGAGAACCGACGAGAGGCCGAGGTCCTTGACGATCTTCGTCTCGCTTCCCACCGTGAGGAGCGAGACGAAGCGCGACAGTGCGACGATCGCGAGCGCGAATCCGAGGATGAGATAGAGGATCCGGTCGCGGATCGCTTCGCGAAACGTGTTCAGAGCGATGGCGACGAGCGCGGTCATCGCGCCCTCTCTTCCGCCTGGGCGCGCCCGATCTCTCGCAGGAACAGATCTTCGAGCGATTCGCGCCGTGGCCAGACCGAGACCACCTCGCCCCCGGCGCCTTCGACCGCATGAAGGAGCCGCGTGAGCGCTTTCGGATCGGGCACCTTGAACAGCGTCGTTCCGTCGGGTGCGTCGGTCCGCTCGCCCGCGACGGGCGAAGGCGCGGGTCCCCGGACGGAGACCTCGATCCACTTGGCGTCGCGCGAGACGAGATCGTCCAGGCGTCCGACCGAGCGGAGCTTCCCTCGGAAGACGATCGCCACGCGGTCGCAGAGCATCTCGGCGTCCTGGAGGATGTGGCTCGAGAAGAAGACGGTCTTGCCCGCGGCGCGCAGGCCGAGGATGAGGTCCCGCACTTCCCGTCGCCCGATCGGGTCGAGCCCCGACATCGGCTCGTCGAGGATGACGAGGTCGGGATCGTGCTGGATCGCCTGCGCGAGCCCGAGTCGCTGGGTCATCCCCTTCGAGAGCTTCCTGAGCGCCGTCTTCTCGCGGCCCGCGAGACCGACGCGCGCGAGCGCCGCGCGGATCTTGGCCGCGCGGTCCGCTGCCGGAATCCCCTGAAGGCGTCCGTACAGATCGAGGAACTCGACCGGATTCAGGTAGTCGTAGAAATAAGGATTCTCGGGAAGGAAGCCGAGGAGCCTCCGCGCGGCGGGATCCTGCGGAGGCCGGCCGAACAACCGCACCGTGCCTCGGTCGGGTCGCAGGAGCCCCAGCATCATCTTGAGCGTGGTGGTCTTGCCGGCGCCGTTCGGACCCAGAAGCCCGAAGATCTCACCCGGCTCGACCGTGAGGCTGAGGCCTTCCACCGCGACGGTCCGTCCGATGCCGAGGTGGCCTCGGAAGGACTTCACGAGGTCTTTAATTTCGACGACGGGGGACATCGCGGATCGAATCTAGTGCCGCGTTCCGGTTAGGCCAAGATGCGACGCCGGCGTGGCGCCCCGTCGCTCCAGCAAGTCGTCGTAGAGCGCTTCCACCTCGAAAAGCATGCGCCGGATGTCGAATTCTTCGCCGAGCGCGGCCCGCCCCGCCCCACCCATCCTCTCGCGGAGACGCCTGTCGAGAACGAGGGGAACGACCGCCGACGACGCCGCTTTCGGCCGGCCGGCCGGAACGAGATGTCCGGTCTCCCCTTCCCGAATGACCTCCGCAGTGCCGCCGGTGTCGGTCGCGACGACCGGCAGGCCGGCCGCCATCGCTTGCAGGACGCCGCGCGGAAGACCTTCGAACAAGGACGTCAACAAGAAGATGTCGGCCGCCGCGAGAAGGGCGCGCACGTCGTCACGCCAGCCGAGGAGGCGGATGACGCCCTGCAGGCCGCCACGCTCGATCGCCGCCTCGACCTCGGAACGCAGCTCCCCGTCCCCCGCGATGAAGAACCTCGCGCGCGGGGCCGCGGCGTGGATGAGGCGAGCGGCCTCGACGAAATCGAGCGGCCCCTTTTGCGGTTTGAGGTTGCCGACGGAGCCCACGACCACGTCGTCGGCCGCGAAGCCGAGCGCCGCGCGGGAGCGCTCGCGCTCGCCGGGCCCGGCTTCGTAGGCGACGGGATCGATCCCGCTCCGGATCAGGTGGTACTGGGACGGCTCGCCGATGCCGAGCGCGAGCCCCTTCGCACGATCGGAGGCCGAGACGCACACGAGGGCGCCGGTCATGCGCGCCGCGGCGCGCTCGAGCTCGACGAACCCGCGCCTCGTCGCCGGCGTCTGCGTGTCGTTGAAGCTCCATCCGTGCACCGTGTGAACGACGGCGCGGACTCCCGCGGCGCGTGCGGCGAGGCGGCCGAGGATCCCCGCCTTCGAGGAGTGCGTGTGGACGAGGTCGACGTCCGCCATCATCGCGGCGAGGCGGGCGATCGCGTAGGCGTCGTGGACCGGGTCGATCGGGTGCCGGAGCCACGGAAGGAAGCGCACGTCCGCGTCGCCGATCGCGCGTGTCTCGTCGTCGAGCCGGCCGCCCTCGCCGGCCCACAGCGCGACCCGGAACCGGCGGCGATCGTGGTGCCGGACGCAGTAGACGGTGTTCTGCTGCGCTCCGCCCAGCTCCAGGCGCGTCACCAGATGGACGATCGTGGGACGGTCAGCCGCCATGGCGCTCGAGGAAGAGGCCGATCGAGACGAGGTTGAAGAGCGGAAGACCGAGACTCTGCGAGCCCGCGCGGTGCTTGGCGAGGAGGCGCCGCGCCGCCTTTCGGTCGAGGCCGGGCCAGCGCCGGAGATGCGCGTCATCCAGGCCCGCGTCGGTGAGACCGGCGAGCGGACCGCGGATCCACGCGTCGAGCGGGAGATCGAATCCCTTCTTCCGGCGCATCACGATCTCCTTCGGAACGAGCCCGGCGAGCGCGCGGCGGAGAAGTCGCTTCGTCACGCGTCCGCGGATCTTGAGCTCGTCCGGAAGCGCCGAGGCGAAGCGCACGACGTCGTTCGCGAGGTAGGGAACGCGCGCCTCGAGCGAGAACGCCATCGACGCGCGATCGACCTTCGCGAGGAGGTCGTGAGGGAGCCACTCGCCGAGGTCGGCGGCGAGACGGGCGTTCAGGGTGCCGCCGCGCCCGGCGAAGTACGGCGCGAACGTCTCCTGGGCCTCGGCCTCGAAGCGGCTCACCGCTCCATCGTCGAAGAGCTCGCGAAGGACCGCGCCGGAGACCGTCTGCGACCACTGAATGTGGTTCTGCGCCGGATCGGCGAGCGCCACCGCCTCGAGCGCCTGGCCCACGCGGTGCGGCAGCACCCCGAGGGCGCTCCCGGCGCGGGCCGCGGGCCCGAGGCCCGGGACGGCGCGCATCCAGCCGAGGCGCTCCTGGTAGAGATGCCTGCGGTATCCGCCGAACAGCTCGTCGGCCCCCTCTCCCGAGAGCGCGACCGTCACGCGCTCCCGCGCGAACCGCGCGAGCAGCCACGTCGGGAGGATGGCCGGGTCGAGGACGGGCTCGTCGAGGTGGTCGATCACCGACGGAAGCAGACCGGCGAGGTCGTCGGCCGAGACGGTGAGCTCGTGGTGATCGGTGCCGAGAGCTCGGCTCGCGAGCGCGGCGAACGTGCGGTCGGTCTCGCCCTCCTCACCGTCGAAGCCGACGGAGAACGACGCCACCCGCCCGGGCGTCGCGCGTGCGAGCAGCGCCGCGATGCCGGTCGAGTCGAGACCTCCCGAGAGAAAGACACCGACCGGCACGTCGGCGACCGCCTGCGCGGCGACCGCCTCCTCGAGGAGCGTCCGCAACCTCTCGGCGGCCTCGGCTTCATTCGGGGTACCGGCTGCGGGCGCGACGGGCGCCGTGCTCGCCCAGCACTGCTCCGTGATCCTGCCGTCGCGGAGATGGAGCGCGTGGCCCGGGAGGAGCTTACGGATCTCCTGGAACACGGTGCGCTCGCCCGGGACGTACTGGAGCGCGAAGAGATCGATGAGACGGGCCGGATCGACCGCGGGACGCGGCGCCGGGTAGCGGAGGAGCGACGCGACCTCCGAAGAGAAGACGAGGCGCGAGCCGATCGTGCGCACGAACAGCGGCTTGATGCCGAGCGCATCGCGGGCGACGAAGACTTCGCGGCGCCGCCGGTCGACGAGGCAGAAGGCGAACATCCCGTCGAGTGCGTGGACGAGATCCGGGCCTTCGTCTTCCCAGAGGTGGACGAGGACCTCGGTGTCCGCGCGGCAGGAAAAGCGGTGTCCGCGTGCGCGCAGGCGCTCGCGGAGGGCGGCGTGGTTGTAGATCTCGCCGTTGAAGACGACCGCGATCGTCCCATCCTCGTTGGCGATCGGTTGATCGCCGCCCTCGGGGTCGATGACGCGCAGGCGCCTGATCCCCGCGGCCACCCCGGGCGCATCGATCCGTCCGGATGCGTCGGGTCCACGGTGAACGAGTGCCGTCATCATGGCGGCGAGATCGCGCGGGTCGAGCGGCGCTCCGCTCGGATCGAGGACGCCGCAGATGCCGCACATCGCCGGGTCAGGCCGATGCCGCGAGCCGCTCGGCGGTCTCGAGGCCGTCCAGGATAGCTCGCTCCATGTAGGAGTACGTCCAGCCCCCGTAACGGCCGATCGTGTGAACGCCGAGGGCGCGGAGGCGCGGCACGACGCGGGCCATGACCTCCTGCCGCGCGCGGTCGAAGATCACGTAGCCGGGGTCGATCCGGAGAAAGTCGCGCACGACGATCCGGTCTCCCGGGAGCAGGATCCGCTCGCGTTGGAGCGCTTCGAGCGCCGCCCGCTCGAGCGCCGCGGGATCGACGCGCTCGTCGCGCTTCAGGCCGAACTCGACGTAGAGCGACGAGGTGCCGGGCGGGGCGACACCCGCGCTCATCGCGTGCGGGAAGCCGGCGCGGTAGAACGGCACGTCGGGATCGGGGAAATAGAGCCAGTGCGCGCCGTCGCCCACCCCCGCGCGGTCCACACCGAGGTTGAGACAGCCCACGACCGACCAGTCGAGCCGCGCGGCCTCCGCCGCGCCGTCGATCCCTTCTCCTACGGCCAGCGTCAGCAACTTCGGGAGGGGGATCGTCGACACGAGGGCATCGTAAGTGACGGTCTCGCCCGACGCGAGCGTGACGATCCGGCGCGCCAAGTCGATGCGCACGGCCGTAGCACCGGTCCTCACCGTGGCAAGGCGCCGCGCGAACGCTTCGGGCACGACTTCGATCCCGCCCTTCTTGGGATAACGGAAGGTCGCGTTGTAGCCCATCCCCCGGTTGGCGATGCCGAGAGCGCCGCGCACGACCTCGGCGAGGGTCGGGCGCGGAATCGCCCACGAGACCCAGTCGGCGGTCATCTCCGCCGGGTCGCGCCGGAAGAGCTTGCCGTTGTACGGGAACATGAACGCCTCGCTGATCCCGCGGCCGAGGACGGCGAGGGACCAGTCGCGGAACGACGTCCTGGGATCGGTCGGGATCAGTGATCCCGCGGCCTCGGCGGCGCCGAGGATGCAGTCGGCGACGACCTCGGACGGGAGTCCGTGCAGGTTCGCCTGGAACGGGAACGGCAGAGTGACCCCGCGCGTGCGGATCGCGGCCTTGCGCTCGACGACGTCGAAGACTCCGGGCCACAGCTCGTCGAGCAACGCCATCGCGCGCGGGTCGCGCACGTGGAGGAGATGCCCCGTGTAGTCGAACGTGAAGCCGCCGATCGTGCGCGAGCGGCAGAGGCCGCCGGCCGTCTCCTCCGCCTCGAGGACGACGTGGGGCCGCCCGCGGAGGAAATACGCGGTCGCGAGGCCCGCGAGCCCACCGCCGAGGATGACGATCATCAGAGCGACATGTCGATCGTCTTGAGCCACGCGGCGACGGCGAGCGCGGCAAGGGCGACTCCGCCCAAGATCCACGCGGCTCCCGCCGGGGTGGCGGCACTCATGCCGAGCGCCGCCGCGCCGAGGACGCCCGTCGCGACGTAGGAGACGCCGACCGTTTTGCGTGTCGACAGGCGCCACTTGCGCAGGCGCAGGGCGACGTGGTCCGGGCTCCCGAGCATGACGGGGAGGCCGCGGCGGTGGCGGACGTACATGACGAAGAGCATGTCGAACAGCGGCACGCCGAGGATGAGCGCCGGTGCGACGGCGGCCAGGCGGTTCGTCTGGGTATACGCGTTGTTCATCGCGGTCGCGCCGAGGGTCAGGCCGAGCAAGAGGCTGCCGCAATCACCCATGTAGATGCTCGCGGGCTGGAAATTGTAACGGAGGAATCCGAGACACGAGCCGGCCAGGGCGGCGAGGACGAGCGCCGATCCTTCCCGGCCGTTCCACGTCGCGATGGCGATGAGCGCGACCGACGCGACGATCGCCGTGCCGGCCGAGAGGCCGTCCATGATGTCGATGAGATTGAACGCGTTCGTGCACGCGAGAAGCCACACGATCGACAGCCCGATCGCGACCGGCTCGGGGAGGAAGGTCAGCTTGATGAAGATCCCCGCCTTGACGAGGACGATGACGGCGACCGCCTGACCGGCGAGCTTCGTCCACGGCCGGAGGCCCCCCAGGTCGTCGACGAGGCCGATGAGGACGACGATCGAGCCCGCGAGCAGGATCCCGAGCGTCTCCTGCGAGAAAGGGACGGTGAGCGCCAAGGCCAGGAGGAATGCGAGGTAGATCGCCAGGCCGCCGAGGTACGCCACCGGCGTCTTCTGCGTCTTGAGCTGGCCGTCCGGACGGTCGACGATCCCGAAGCGGATCGCGGCCTCGCGGACGCGCGGGGTCAGCCAGAGCGCGACCGCGCACGCGACGACGAACGTCAACAGCTCGAGAAGGGCTCGTTTCACCGGCGGGCCAACGTCGTCCCCGGGAGCCGCTTTGTCCACCTCGGAGGCACGGGCCGCATGGTAACCCGGCCCGAAAACAAAACGGCGAGGGCCGTTTGGCCCTCGCCGTCGGGGCGTGACGAACTGGGAGGTTGTTTACTGCTGCATGCCCATCGGGTAACGCACGAACTGGCCGCCGGTGAAGCAGATGTCGTCGGCGAAGGTCGTCGTCTGGCCGGCAGCGCAGCTGCTCGCCGTGCCGTCCTTGCCGTTCGAGGAGACGGTGTACGCGGTCCGGGTCGAGGCGACGACGAAGGCGAAGTTCCAGCCGTCGTTCTGCGGCATCGACTTGATGTAGACCGGCTGCACGAGGGTCGCGAGCGTCGCGGACGAGGCCGCCACCGGGTAGACGTTCTGGTCGACGGCGTACGACTCGACCGCGGTGCCG
>DASUCV010000013.1 GCA_036275915.1 Candidatus Polarisedimenticolaceae bacterium
GGCGATCTCGTCGAGGCCGCCCGAATACCAGCGGAAGAACTGGTCGAACTGGAGGGTGACGACCGGCGAGCCGGTGAGGTCGAGGGCGGGGGTGATCAGCTCCTCGTCCTGCGTCGCCCCGACGCCGGCGGCGTCGCTGTCGACGATCGCGACCGGCGACTGCAGCGGGGCCGCAAAGACGCGGATGCCGGGGTTCCCCGTCGTCCAGCTCTGGGCCAAGCCGCCGCCGGTCCCGTTGTTGACGACCGTCCACGTGGGCGGGATGCCGGCGTTGAAGTTCTCGTTCAAGACCGTCCCCGTCGCCCCGAGCGGCCGCCCGAGCGGAACGGCGAAGCTGCCGTTCCAGCTTCCGAGGGACGAGCTGATCGTGATCTGGAACGGCACGGTGCCGCCGCACGACAGGTTCGTCGGAAGCTGCGCCGTGAAGTGAGGTGCCAGCGAGTCGGCCGACCCACCGATCGAGAGGGCCCCGAACGACGCGGTCCCGTTGACCATCGTGACGCCGGGCATCGGCGAGGTGATCGTCGCGGTGACGCCGGTGAGCTTCGACGTGCCCGTGTTCGTGAGCGTCACCTTGAATTGCACCTGCTCGCCCGCGTCCCAGAAACCGTTCCCGGAACCGGGGCCGCCACCGGGGCAGGTGTCGGCGACGACCGCGCTCGAGGTGTACGACGCGCGCGGCCCGCATGGTGTCGGCGGCACCGTGATCGTGACCTTCCAGTTGTTGAGTGTCCCGGTCTCGCCGGCGAAGTCGTCCTCGACCTTGAGCTTCCACGCCCCGGCGGAGTTCATGCCGTCGAGCACCGAGAGCGGGAACTCGGGGCGATAGGTGCCGGTGAACGGGGCGAGGCCGGTGCCGATCGAGGACGTCGCTTCGTCGTCCAGGACGGTCGTCGTGAAATTGTCGCCGCTGCCGCCGCGCTGCACGATGAGCGGGACCTGCGTCCCGTTCGGCGCGATGAGCGTGACGGTGAGATCGCTGTCGTTCGTGTGGGTGATCGTCAGCGTCACGTTGACGTCGAGGATCGTCGTCGCGTCCGGGACGTTGATCGTGCTGATCACGCCGTTCGAGCTGGCGTCCGGGATCGGGAGCGGCGTGTCCAGGCTCACGTAGTCCTTCTGTGAGATCTTGCCGGTCGTGAAGCTGTAATACGCGCCGGACGCGGTGTCGGTCGTCGCGTTGCCGACATTGTCGGTCGAGGCCGCCGAGAAGAAGTACGTCGTGCACTCGGCGAGTCCCGCGATGTCGACGGCGTGGTCGTAAACCTGCGCCGTGTTGCCGAGCGTCGTCGCCGGAGGCACGGCCGTGCCGTACTTGACGACGCTCGTCGAGGGCTCGTTGGTCTTCCACGCGACGCGGGCCGAGTCGAAGGAGACCCTCGACGCTTCGACCTTGGACAGCACCGGGCCAGAGCAATCGGCGAGCGCGGTCGTCTGGCGCGGGAGGTTCGTGCCTCCCTGTCCGTCGTCGGCGTCGATGTAGCTCGCCGTGATGAGGTCGCCGGTCGTGATCGAGAGCTGGCCGTCGGCGGCGGGGGCGTTCGTCGTCACGGCGATCGTGCCCGCGTAGGTCGAGCCGCCGGCCGGGCTCAACGTGACGATCTCGCCGCCCGGCTCCGTCGTCGAGGCGATCGTGACCGTGACGTTCGGCCCGGGGACGTTGCCGTCGACCACGGTGACGGCGATCGTCGCCGTGCAGTTGTAGGCGCCGGCGTCGAGCTTGATCGACCCCGCGAACGGCTGGGGCGTGATCGCGAGGCAGTTCGAGACCGGGCCGTCGCAAGCCTGGTTCGCCGTCCTCGCCTGGACCCGGTAGTACTCCGCGAACCCGTTGACGAGGCCGCCGTCGGTGTAGCTCGTCCCCACCGGCGACGCGACGATCGTCGAGCCGGCGGCGCAGGAGGCGTCGTTCCGCAGCACCGCGTACTTGGTCGCGCCGGGCACCGAGCCCCAGGAGAGCGCGGCGGACGCCGATCCGACAGTCCCCGAGAGCACCGGCGCCGTGAGCGCCGGGCAGCTCGTGTGGTTCTGGTTCGTCGTATCGGTCGCGAGGCCGCACGCGATCTTGTGCCGGTTGAACGCCGCGTAGATCGCCGCCGCGTGCGGGGTGCCGTTCGAGAGGTTGCCGTCGTCGTCGTCGGCGAAGCGCAGCTTCTGGAACCACGCCACCGCCGAGCAGCCATCGGAGTTCGGCGGAGCGCAGTTGAACGAGTTCCCGCCGGAGCCGTTCCGCGACGTGTACCAGATCCTGTCCGCGAGCTGCCACGCGCTCGCCGCGTCGAGGCCCGAGGCCGGCAGGTCGCGCGTCGCGAGGTCCCACATCGCCTCGCCGGGAACGTACGCCTCGCAGTGCACCTCCCGGCCGCAGGGGCCGCTGCCCGCCGGGCAGAAGCCGGTCGTGAAGCCGGTCGGCGTCGCCGGCGTCTGGCTCGCGTGGGCGGCCCAATCCATGTCGCGCAGGCCGGTGCACGAGAGGCACTGGTCGCCGTAGCCGCTGCAGTTCCTGCCCGGCTGAAAGCCGCGGCCGATGCAGGAGTTGTGCGTCGACATCAGCGCGGTGACGTCGGCGTACGCCTCCGACGGATTGTCGAATCCGCCGCCGTCGTTCTGGTCGAGGCCGTGGCCCCACTCGTGGAGGAAGACGCTGGCGATCTCGCCGGAGTTCGCGCATCCGCCGCCGGACTTGAAGAAGTTGACGCTGCTGCCGCTCCAGTACGCGTTGCAGGTCTGGTTGAGGTTGACGTTGTCGGTCAGCGTCTGGAAGAGCCACGGGCGGTTCGGCAGCCACGTGCGCGCGTGCTCGGCGATGCGGTTCAGATGGTAGAAGCTCGTGCGCGCCGCGTGCGTGTCGCCCGACGTCTGGCCCGGAGGCGTAAAGCAGTCGGTGCCGGTGGCCGTCGTGCCGAAGTCGATGCTCGCATCGCAGGTCGCCGACTGCAGGATGGCGCCGCACGTGTCGTTGACGCGGATGTACTGTCCGGAGAGCGTCGACGACACCGGCTGACCCGAGATGCAGGCGTAGAGCCCCATCGCGCTCGAGAATTGCGTCGATTCTCCGATCGTGAAGTCGGCATACGGCATCGGGTAGCCGGGCTGCTCGGTCCCCTCGGGTCCGATGTGATCGTTCGAGAACGGGTAGACGCCGCCCTTGACCTGCGCGTACTCGTTGTCGTCGAAGAAGGCGCGGACCGTGCCGTCGTGCGCGTCGACGAAGGCGACCCACGAGCCGGGCTGCCCTTCGATCTTGAGCGCGACGCGCCACACGAGCGCGGATCGGTAGCCGGCGCCGAGCGCTCCGTTGTACGCCGCCGGCGTCTCGCCCGCTGCGGTGTCCTCGCCGGGAAGCGGGACGATCTGGAGCGCGGGCCGCTCGACTTGCGTCACCGCGTCGTGCGCGTCGAGGCGCATATACGCCTCCATCCGGTCGAACGCCTCGGCGCCGGTGAGGTCCGGCACGGGGCTCACGTCGACCTTGCTCCACCGCGGCGCGCCGAAGGCGACGAGGCTGCCGTGGCCGACGAGGAAGACGTAGCGCTCGCCCGCGACCGGCACGCCCCCGACGGCGCGGTCGAAGACGACCTGCCACGCGTCGGGTGCGAGCGTCGTCGTGGCGTCCTTGTCGAAGACCAGCTCCGAATCGTCGGCGAGGAGGAGCGCCCTGTTCCCGCCCAGGAAGATCCGCGCCTTGGACGCGAGCGTGTCGGCCGTCGCCGATCCCGCTTCGACCCATCGGATCCCGCGACCCTGGACGAGGAGCGGCGCTCCCGACCGGCGGTCGAGGTAGACCTGCCAGTCGTTTCCGTTCCCGCGGCGGAAGCTCTCCCACCCCGCTCGCACCGGATCGGCGGCGGCGAGGCTCTCGACCGGCGTCGTCGCGACCCCGATCGACTCGGTCTTGTCGTAGAGGACGAGGTCGTCGAAGCGACCCTTCACTTGCGGGATCTGGAGCGCGTAGGCGCTCCCCGCGACGATGATCGCGACCCCGAGAGCCAGCCGCCGGACGCACGTCCCCCTCATCGATACCCTCCAGGATCCGCGGAAACTTACGGCGATTCCCGCCCCGACCCAACCACCATCGCCACCCGCAGGCCGGAAACCATAGCGGAAGTCGGCGCTCTCCGCCCTGGAAGAGGGGACAGCTTCCGAAACTCGGCGGGACGGCGTCTACCGTCCCCGCGTGAGGATCGCGGTCGTCGCGTCGCCGTAGACGAGGCTGAACCCCATCTTCTCGAGCGCCGCGACGTGCCCCTTGTCCTTCCAGTTCTTGAGATCGAGCGGGCGCGTCACGATCGTGCGGACATCGTAGCGGGCGAGGTACGCGACGAGGTCCTCGGGAGGACCGAGCGCCTTGTAGCTGCGGCCGCAGAGGTCGCGGTACTTCAGGTAGTAGCCCTCGCCGTAAGCGTCGATGCGCGAATCGATGACGACGCGGATCTTCGGGAAGAAGTTGAAGACGAGCTGGTCGCCGTGGCTGAAGGTGTTGAAGACGTTACCGGCGATTCCGTGGTCGCGGATGAATGCGATGGCCGCATCGCTCATCGGCGCTTGGTTCGCGAACCCGACGCGGTGGCCGCGCACGTCGCCGCGCGCGAGGACGGTCGCGATCCCGAGCAGGGCGAGAACGGTGCCGGCCGAGGCGAGCTTGCGTCCCGCAACCCCCGCGAGTGCCTTTCCCATCGCGTACGTCCCCGCGAGCGCGAGCCACGCGGTGAAGCGGATCGCGTCGGCGGCCATCCAGCCGAAGAGGGCGAGGAGCAGGAGCGCCGTTCCGTCGAGACGGCGCCAGCGGAAGGCGACGACCGCGATCAGGATCGCGGCATACGCGACGAAGGCCCAGAAGTACGGCGTGTGCCGCGCCTGCTCGCCAAAGGTCGAGGCGAACTCGACGATGTTGTCGCGGAGGTAGGCGAGGCGCGAGAACTGCGCGGCGTGGACGAAGAGGCGGACGCCGTATGGGTTGACGAGCGCGGCGAGCGCCATCGCGGTTCCGGTCGCCGCGAGCGGAAGCTGCACGGTCCTGATCCGGAACGGCCGCTTCGCGCGCAGGTCGTCGATCGCGCTCCCCGCGAGGAAGATCCACGGCAAGAGAAGCCCGAGCGTGATCGAGGCGTGCGTGTTCGCCCAGACGAGCGCGATCACTGGAAGAGGGGACAGCGAGAGATAAGGGGAATCGGTACCTGTCCCCCTACTCGCTTCCGCGAAGCGCGTGAGCAGGATCGTCGTGCCGAAGGCGAGGAGGAACGCGAAGATCTCGGGGCGCATCTGGAAGCGGAAGTTCATGACGGTGGCTGCGGCGAGCGCGATCAGTCCGGCCACCGTGGCGTCCGCGCCGAGTTCGCGCGCCAGGAGGAACGAGAGCAGGACGACGCCGCAGGCGAGCAGGCACTTGAAGACGATCATCCCGGCGTAGCCGGCGATCGGGTAGAGCGCGCTCGTCGCGACCGACGGCAGCCACTCGTGCGCCACGAACGGCAAATCGCGCGCCTCGGTGAAGGCGTACTCGATCGTCGGCGGGATTCCGTGCGTCGCCGTGATCTCGGCGCCGACTTTGAGCTGGAGCCAGAAGTCGCTCTCGGAGATCGGCGTCAGGTTCGAGAGGACGACCAGGAGTACCGCCGCGGCGAGGAAGACGACGGACGGCCGCTCGGAGCTCCGCTTCACGACGACACGTATACACTCCCCGCCGCGTGGGCTCCAAGCGACCGTTCGTTCCCGCATTGATCTTCCTCGCGGCCGCCGTCGTGCTGGTCGCCGGCGTGCGCCTTCGCCTCCGCACGATGCCTCTCGAGCGCGACGAGGGGGAGTACGCCTACTTCGGGCAGCTCCTCCTCCACGGCACGGCGCCGTATGCAGAGGCTTACAGCATGAAGCTCCCGGGGATCTTCGTCGCGAACGCGGCGATCGAGGGCGTCTTCGGACAGACGCCGGCCGGGATCCGCCTCGGGCTTCTCGCCGTGACGCTCGCGACGACGGCGTTCGTCTTTCTCGCGGGGTGGCGCCTCGCGGGTGCGGAGGCCGGCGCGATCGCCGCGGCGTCGTCGCTGCTCATGAGCGTGAGCGCTTCGGTCCTCGGATTCGCCGCGCACGCGACGCAGTTCGTCATCCTCTTCGCGGCGGCGGGGCTCTACGTCCTTCTCGAAGCGATCGAGCGCGAGAAGGCGGCGCTGTTCGCGCTCGCCGGTCTCCTCATGGGGGTCGCGATCACGATGAAGCAGCACGGCGCCGTCTTCGCCGCGTTCGGGCTCGTGTGGCTCCTCGTCTCGCGCGCGAGAGCGAAGGCGATCGGATCGTACGTTGCGGCAGCGATAGCGCCCCTGGTCCTCGTCTTCGCCTGGCTCGCGGTCGCCGGCGTCTTCCCGCGCTTCTGGTTCTGGTGCGTCACCTACGCGGGGAGCTACGCCACGTCCGACTCGCTCGCGCACCGGCTCGACGTGCTGACGTACCAGCTTCGCGCGACGCTCCCGCTCGCCGGCTTCGGCGTTCTCGCGCTCCTCGGCCCCCTCTTCGTCCGCGGCCGGGCGTCGCTCTTCGCGTCGCTCCTCGCCGTCTTCGCCGCGGCCGGGGTCGCCGCCGGCTTCTTCTTTCGCGCGCATTACTTCGTCATGTTGATCCCCGCCGTGGCGCTCCTCGTCGCGCTCGCATCGCAGGCGGCGTCGCGGCGATTTCATCCGGCGCTCGGCGTGGCGCTCGCGCTCGGTGCCGCCTCCGCGATGATCGTCGTCGAGCGCGCGTACCTCTTCTCGCTCTCGCCGGTCGAGGTCAGCCGCAGCGTTTACGCAGGGAACCCGTTTCCCGAGGCGGAGGTCGCGGGAAGCTGGCTGGGGGGCCAGATGCGCGACGGCGAGCGCCTGCTCGTGCTCGGCTCCGAGCCGGAGATCAACTTCTACGCGCGCCGCCGCGGGGCGACCGGCTACGTCTACATGTACGGCCTCATGGAGGAGCAGCCGTACGCCGAGCGGATGCAGCGCGACCTGATCGCGGAGGCGGAGGCCGCGGCGCCCGCGTACGTCGCGCTCGTCGGCGCGTCGACCTCGTGGCTCCGCGGCCCGCGCTCGAAGGACGACGTGTTCACGTGGGCGAAGCGGTACCTCGCGGTCTCCTACAACCGCGTCGGCGTCGTCGAGACCGGCGATCCGCCGCGCGCGACGTTCGGTCCCGACGCCGCGCAAGCGACGCCGCGCGCCGACGGCTCGATCCTGATCTTCAAGCGCCGATGAAGAAGCAGAGCGCGCGTGAGGCGAAGCCGCTGTGGGCGTGGACCCTTCTCGCGCTGGCGGCGCTGCTCGTCATCGCCGTGCGCCTGCGCCTCGCATCGTTCCCTCTCGAGCGCGACGAGGGGGAGTACGCCTGGATCGGGAGCGGCCTCCTGAACGGGATCGCTCCCTACCTGCACGCTTACACGATGAAGATGCCGGGGATCGACACCGTCTACGCGCTCGCGATGGCCATGGGAGGACGATCGGTGACGGCGATCCGCGTCGCCCTACTCCTGGCCAACCTCCTCACGATGGGAGCGATCGTCGCCATCGGACGGCGCCTTTGGGATGACGCCGCGGGAGCCGTCGCCGCGGCGGCGTACGGCGTCATGGCGCTCTCGATCTCCCTCATGGGCTTCGCGGCCCACGCGACGCACTTCGTCGTTCTCTTCGTCGTGGCCGGCTTGCTCCTCTTGCTTCGCGAGCGTTGGTTCACCGCCGGGATCCTCTTCGGCGTCGCGATCACGATGAAGCAGCACGGCGCGGCGTTCGCGTTGATGCCGCTCGTCCTCCGGAGAAATGAAAGAAAATGGGGACTGCCCCCAGTTCTATTCATCGCCGGCGTGCTCACGCCTCTCGCCGTCCTGGCGGTCGCGCTCGCGGCGGCCGGCGCGTTTCCGAAGTTCTGGTTCTGGAACGTCATCTACGCGTCGTCGTACGCCCGCGGCTCGACGCTCGCCGAAGGGGTCGCCAATCTCGCCTACCAGCTTCGGCTCATGGCCCCGCTCGCCGGGTTCGCGGTCGTTGCGGCAGGGGGATTCATCGCGTCGCGAAATCGGCTCGTCCTCGCGCTCCTCGCGGCGTCGGTCCTCGCCATCCTGCCCGGCCTCTACTTCCGGAACCACTACTTCATCCAGATGCTGCCGGCCGTGGCGCTCGCGGTCGGGATCGGCGTCGCCGTGGCGGCACGGCGATTCGGGTCCGGCGCGGGGGTCGCTCTGTTCGTCGCGTGCGCCGGCCTGTCGATCGGGCACGACGCGACGCTCCTCTTTTCGGCGTCGCCGGTCGCGTTCTCCCGCACCGTCTACGGGAGCAATCCGTTCCCCGAGGCGGTCGACGTCGCGGCCTGGATCCGCGCGCACACCGCGCCCACCGACACGATCGCGGTCCTCGGCTCGGAGCCCGAGATCTACTTCTACGCGGGCCGGCCCGCGGCGACCGGCTATCTCTACATGTACGGCCTCCTCGAAGAGCAGCCGCATGCGCAGGCGATGCAGACGGAGATGACCGCGGAGATCGAGGCCGCGAAGCCCACGATCATCGTCGCCGTCAACGTTTCGCTCTCGTGGCTCCTCCGCGAGGGCTCGGTCAACAAGATCTTCGCGTGGGCGGAGAACTACATCGCGCTCGACTACGACGAGGTCGGCCTCGTCGAGATCGGCGAGGGCGCGTCGAAGCCGATCTGGGGCGCCGATGCCGCCGGGACGATCCCCGGCGCCGAGAATTACCTCCTCATCTACAGGCGGAAGCCCGGCGTCTGAGAGGGTGCTAATCTCGATGCCAACACCATGGAATTCGAGGAGACACGCCAGCTCGATCCGGCCGACGTCCCCCGATTGATCTCGGGCACGACGCTCGCGCGCCGCTACAAGCTCGAGTCGGAGCTGGGGCGCGGCGGCATGGGGATCGTCTTCCGCGCGAGCGACCTCACGCTCGAGCGTGAGGTCGCGGTGAAGGTCCTCCCCGAGGCGGCGGTGACGGGAGAGGCGCGCGAGCGGCTCTTCCGCGAGGCGCGCGCGGCGGCCTCGCTCAACCATCCGGGGATCGTCGCGGTCCACGACGTCGGCGAGCACCTCGGGATCCCGTTCTTCGTCATGGAGCTCGTCGACGGGAAGGACCTCCATGCGCAGCCGCCGAAGACCCTTCAGGAGATCGTCGCGCTCGCGGGGCGGATCCTCGACGCGCTCGAGCACGCGCACGCGCACGGCATCGTCCATCGCGACTTGAAGCCGGAGAACGTCCTCCTCTCGCGCACGGGGGTGAAGCTCGCGGACCTCGGCGTCGCCTTCCGCGCCGACGCGCGGAGGGTCACCGACTCCGGGGCGATCGTGGGCACCGTGTCCTACATGGCGCCGGAGCAGGCGCTCGGCGAGGCGGTCGACGGCCGCGCCGATCTCTACGCGCTCGGCGTCATGCTGTACGAGCTGGTCACGGGGCGCCTACCGTTCGCGGGGAGCCGGCCGCTCGAGGTCGTGAGCCAGCACGTCCACGCGCCGGTGATCCCTCCGCGCGCGCTGAAGCCGGATCTCCCCGCGGCGCTCGACGCCGCGATCGTGAAGCTCCTCGCGAAGCAGCCGGCGCACCGCTTCGCTTCGGCGGCCGAGGCGAAGGCCGCGCTCGAGCGGGCGCTCACCGCCGCCCCGGCGCCCGAATCCGAAGCCGCGAACGTCGCGCTCCTCGAGGCGCTGGCGCGAGGCAAGCTCGTCGGCCGCGCCGACGAGCTGGCGGAGGCGCGCGAGCTCTGGCGGCGTGCTCAGGAAGGATCGGGGCACGCCCTCTTGATCAGCGGCGAGCCGGGGGCGGGAAAGACGCGCCTCGCGCGCGAGCTCCAGATCCAGGCCGCGCTCGACGGTGCGCTCGTCCTCACCGGCGCGTGCTACGAGTACGAGGCCGCCACCCCGTATCTTCCGTTCACCGAAGCGTTCCGGCGTCTCGTGCGCGACGAGCCCGATCGGGCGAAGCTCGCCGCCGCCCTCGGCGATTCGGCGCCTCGCCTCGCGAAGCTCGCGCCGGAGATCGAGGCGCGCCTGGGGCCATTTCCCGAGCTGCCTGCGCTCGCGCCCCACGAAGAGCGGCTCCTCTTCTTCGACGCGGTGGCCGAGGTCCTGCGCCGCGCAGCGCGATCGCGTTCGGTCCTCTTCTACATCGACGACCTCCACTGGTCCGACAGCAGCTCGCTCTGGCTCCTCGCCCACCTCCTGCGCCGCCTCAAGGACGAGCGCGTGCTCTTCGCGGCGTCGTACCGCGAGATCGAGCTGGACCGCTCGCACCCGCTCTCCTCCGCGCTCGTCGACTGGAACCGCGAGCGCCTGACCACGCGCCTCGCGCTCAAGCGCTTCGGAAAAGACCAGACCAAGGCCCAGCTCGAGGCGCTCCTCTGCGAAAGCGTCACGGGCGAGTTCGCCGACGCGATCTACCACGAGACCGAAGGCAATCCGTTCTTCGTCGAGGAGGTCTTGAAGTCCCTGATCGACCAGGGCTCGATCCGTCGCGACGGCGGCGGGTGGCGGCGCGACGACGTCCGCGACCTCGCGATTCCGCAGAGCGTCAAGGCCGCGATCGGCCATCGCCTCGACAAGGTCCCGCAGGCGGCGAGCGACGTGCTCCGCGCCGCCGCCGTCCTCGGAAAGTCCTTCGAGTTCCGGGAGCTGATGGCGGTCGCGGGAGAGAAGGGCGAGGACGCGCTCCTGGATGCCGTCGATTCCGCGGTCGCGGCGCAGCTCCTCATCGCGGGTCGCGACGAGAGCTTCGCGTTCACGCACGACAAGATCCGTGAGGTCCTCTACGAAGAGCTGAACCCGATCCGGCGCCGCCGCCTGCACAAGCGCACCGCCGAGGGGCTCGAGAAGATCGCCGCCAACCGCCCGATCTGCGCGGAGAAGCTGGCGCACCACTACGTCGAGGCGGGGGAGCACGAGCACGGTCTCACGTGGGCGAAGCGAGCGGGGGAGGACGCGACGCGCGTCTTCGCCTACGACGAGGCGATCGCCGCCTACCAGCGCGGGATCGAGTGCGCGCAGGTTCTCGGGCGCGACGACGAGGTCTTGGCGCTCGAGGAGACCGCGGGGCGCACCCAGACGATGGCCGGCAACCTCGTCGCGGGGCTCGCTCACTTCGAGCGCGCGCTCGCGCTGACGCAAGACCCGATCGTGCGCGCGGGCCTCCAGATCGCCGCCGCCGGCTCGCTCGTCGCCATCGGCGACATGCGCGGCGTCGACTACGTCCGCCGCGCCCTCGAGGTGCTCGACCCCAAGACGCGTCCGGTCGAGGTCGCGACCGCCCTCATGATCGAAGGGAGGTTCCAGCACCTCGTCGGCCAGCACCGCGCCGCGGCGGACCTCCTCGAGAAGGCCGCGGCGCTCGCCGTTCCGCCCGAAGACGCCGCGAGCCTCACGCCGCTCCTCGCGACGACGCTGACGCAGATCCACCTCTACACGGCAGGCGCGTACCAGCACCTCGGGCTCTTCAACGTCTCCGACACGTGGGCGAGCCGCTGCGTCGCCTACGGCGAGAAGTACAAGGTCCTCTACGCGCAGGCGGGCGGTTACGAGTTCCTCGGCGAGAACGCGTGGTCGCGCGCCGAGTGGACGAAATGCCTCGAGTACGCCGCGCTCGAGACCGAGATCGCGAACCGCCTCCACTCGCGCGAGCGGATGGCATGGATCGCCGCGTACTCGGGTTCGGCGTACGCGGGACTCGGCGATCACCGGCGCGCCGCCGAGGTGTTCGCGGACGGAATCGCGCTCGCCGAGATCGTCGGCGATCGCCGCGTCGCGCTGATCATGCACGCCTACCTCGGCCACGCGCAGGCGTCGGCGGGCGACATCGAGCTCGGCGCGGCCACCTCCGAGGCAGCGTTCGCGCGGGCCGAGGAGTCGAAGCTCCTCTACATGCGCACCGAGGCGCACCGCATCCTCGGCGAGATCCGGCGCATGCAAGGCCGCGACGAAGACGCCGTCGCCCTCTTCGAGAAGGTGTGGTCGCTCACCGACGGCACCGACGCCAAGGTCAGCCGCCTCTGGACCGGCGCTCCGCACGTCGAGGCGCTCCTGGCGCTCGGCCGCCGCGACGAAGCGAAGGCCGTCCACGCACGTTGGGCCGAGATCGTCGCGGCGAGCGAGGGCGCGCACTTCCAGCGTGCGGTCGATCGCTTGAAGCCCTAATAAAAGGACTACCGATGGGTCGTCAGCGTGCCGGCGTTCTTGAGCGCGGGCACGATCCCCCCACCGACGATCTCGTTCCTCCACCGGTTCCAGATCCCGCCCTGCCCGTAATTGCCGCCGGTGAAGACGACGACCATGTCGAGCTCGGGCACGACGATCAATAACTGACCGCCGTTGCCGGTGGCCTCGTAGTCGGGGATCACGCGGTCGCCGGCGCGGATGCCGTTCAGGTGCCACGCCAGACCGTCCTGACCCTTGAGGTAAACCTGGGGGAACGCGTCGGCGGAGAGGCCGGTCGTCTCGGGTGAGATCTCCTGGCGCGCGGCAGTCGAGGTCTTGACCCAGTCGGCGTCGACGATGCGGTGACCGCGCCACACGCCGCCGGCGAGATAGGCCTGGCCGATCTTCAAGAGGTCGCGCGGGCGCAGGTAGGCGCCGCCACCGAGGTAGCCCTCGCCGTTCGGCATGAGGTTCCAGTGCCACGCGCCGAACTGGAGCGGGCGCGCGATGGTCTCGTCGAAGAGCTGCGGGAGCCATGTGCCGCTCGCGGTCGTGAGCGCGGCGCCGACGAGATTGCTGTTCGCTGAGCAGTAGGCGTACCGCGTGCCGGGGTCATGCGCCATCGGGAGGTCGAGCGTGTACCTCCACCAGTTCGGCTCGCGCGTCTGGCTCTGCATCGTCCCCTCGTTGCCGGGGGAGGCGTCGTCGTTGTCGTCGCAGGCGAGGCCGGCGGTGTGCGTCATGAGGTGGGCGAGCGTGATCGAGGACTTCCGCGGGTCCACATTCGCGAACGGCCCCATCGGTGCAAGCAGGTCGTAGAGCTTCGTCTCCGGCGCGATCGCCTTTTTCCGCATCTCGAGCGCGCCGAGCATGACCGAGCCGAAGGTCTTCCCCGCCGAGCGAACGTCGTGGGGGCGGTCGCAGTCGAAGCCGTAGAAGTACTCCTCGAGGACGAGCTTCCCCTTGCGCGCGACGAGGAGCGAGTGCATGAGCACCGGGCGCTTTTCGCTCGGGTCGGCGTCGATGATCTTCTGCACGACGGGGACGAGCGCGGCCTCGTCGATGCCGGCGTCCTTGGCGCGCCCGGTCGTCCAGCCGTCGCCGGTGGCGGGCGGCACCTTGTACACGTACTTCGTTCCCGGCGGGCGCGGGTAGAAGGCGGTGGCTTCCTCGGCGGTGCAGCGGGTGAAGACGACCGCTCCGCCGGCGTCTTTCCAGTCGAGCTTCAACCGGTCGGGCGAGCCCAGGAACGTCGCCGTAATCCTGAGGTCCGGCGTCCTCTCGCCCGTAGAGGCGCTGAAGAGGACGACGTCGGCGGCGCGCGCGACGCGGAACTGTGAGGAGCCTCCGGTCGAGTTCCCTCCCGGGTTGCGGAAGGCGGCGACGAGCACGCCGTTCTGGTCGCGGAAGATGCGGAGCCACAGCGTGTAGGTGTCGTCGAGCGGACGGACGGTGCCGCGCCACGTCTTCTCCGAGCGCCTGAGCGTGAGCGGCGTCGCGAAGCCTTGTCCCGTGCGGTCGGCGCCGGTCGGGCCCTGGATCCAGTAGCCGTCGATCGTGCTCTCGTCCTTCGCGACCTTGCCGCGGAACTCGGCGATCCCTTGGACGAAGGAGAGGCGGATCTCGTCGCCCTTCGCCGGCGCCGTCGTTCCGAAGCCGTCGACGCTCGCACGCCAGCCATCGGGCGCGCGCTCGACCTTCATGTCGCCGGTGATGGAAGGACCGAACGAAGTCTCGTAATTCCAGATGCCGAGCAGCTCGTCTTCCGGCGCGGGAGCCGCGTCGTCCGCTCGCGCGCCGAGCGCGACGAGCGCGGCCGTCGCCATCGCGATGAGATGGGCGCTCTTCACCGCTCCTAGATCACACGGCGCGGCGCCGCGGTCGCCGGATCGCCGGTATTCGGCGTTCCTGTTCTCTCGATGAGCAGCACGTGGACCTCGTCCTCCGCGACAGGGCAATGCTCGACACCCTTTGGTACCACGAATAGCTCGCCTGGGTTCAACGTGATGTCGCCTTCTCGCAGGCGAATGATGAGGCGTCCCTTGAGGACGAGAAAGAAGTCGTCAGTGTCGTCATGTTTGTGCCACGTGAAAGTGCCCTTGAGCTTCGCGACCATGAGGTCGTGGCCGTTCAACTGGCCTACGACGCGTGGCTGCCAATGATCGGGAAATGTGGAGAGCTTCGCGGCGAGGTTGATGGGGTTCACGATGGGCTCCTCGAGAGGAGCATCATCGCCTACCTCAACCCCCACAGCATCAACCCGAACGCGACCATCCCCGGCGGCGCCGACGAGTACGCCAGCACCGCGATGAGCGTCTCCTGGAATGCGGTGCCGCGCGCGAGGCCGTGCGGCAGCTCGCCGACGAGGCGCAGCGTGTCGACGCCGACGCCGAGGATCGCGGCGACCAGGTACGCCGCGAGGATCGCGAGCGTCGCGTAGATCGAGCACCAGAAGGCGAGCCGCGCGGTCGTGGGTGTGAGGCGAAGGCGCGTCCACGCCAGTCCCTGTGCGAGGAGCAGCACGCCTTCGAACGCGCTCAGCGTGTGGACGGAAAGGCCGACGCGCTCGGAGCGCACGACCGGGACCAGGAAGCCGAAGAAGCAGGAGAAGAGGATGAGCACGACGCCGAGCTGGAGCAGGCGGTTCCCCTGGCGCGGGAGGATCTGGAGCGATTCCCACCGGAGATGGGCCTCGCGCTCGACGACGGCGAGCCCGCGTCGCGTCACGCCGCGCCGGTTCCCTTGAGCGCGTCACGCTCGGCGAGGATCTTCATGAGCACGACGTAGTCGACCGGCTTGACCATGTGGTAATCGAAGCCGGCGGCCTTCGACTTCCGGCGGTCGGCCTCCTGGCCCCAACCGGTCAACGCGACGACGGTCATGCCGCGGCCCCACGACTCGGAGCGGATGCGCCGGCACGCCTCGAAGCCGTTCAACTTGGGGAGGCCGATGTCGAGGAGGACGACGTGAGGGCGGAACTCGGCGGCCATCGTGACCGCCTCGAGGCCGTCCTTCGCGATCTTCGTCTCGTTGCCGGTCAGGTCGAGCAGCATGCTGAGCGACGCCGCGGTGTCGGGGTTGTCGTCGACGACGAGGACGCGACTCGGGCGGGGGATCGGCACCGTGTCCCGCTTCGAGCGGTCGCCCGGCACCACGTCGGCCTTCGGCAAGCCGGGGAGCGCGGGGAGGCGCACGATGAACTCGCTGCCCTTTCCCGGGCCCTCGCTCGTCGCCTCGATCGTGCCGCCGTGCAGCTCGACGAGGCGCTTCGCGAGCGTGAGGCCGATGCCGAGGCCGCCTTGCGTACGCTCGGGGCTGCGGTCGACTTGCGAGAACATCTCGAAGATGCGGCCGAGCTGCTCGCGCGTGAGGCCGACGCCGCTGTCCTTCATGGTGACGACCGCCGTGCCGTCGACGCGCGCCGCGGTGACGGTGATCTCGCCGCCGGGCTCGGTGTACTTGCACGCGTTGCTGAAGAGGTTCCCGAACACCTGGACGAGACGCAGGGGATCGGCGCTGAGATAGATCGGCTCCGGCGGCAGCGACATCGTGAGCCGGTGGCGCGCGGCGTCGCAGATCGGACGGCCTTGTTCCATCGCGTGGTGGAGGATCGACGCCAGCTCGACCTCCTCGCGCCGCAGCTCGACCTTGCCGCGGGTGATGCGGCTGACGTCGATCAGATCGTCGACGAGGTGGATGAGCTGGCCGAGCTGCCGCTCCATCGTCTCGCGCGGCTGAACGAGCAGACCTTCCTTGTCGGTGCGCTTCATGACCTCGAGTGAGTTCCTGAGGGGGGCGAGAGGGCCGCGCAGCTCGTGAGCGAGCGTGGCGAGGAACTCGTCCTTGCGGCGGTCGGCGGCGCGCAGCTCGGCGAGGAGGTCGCCGATCTTCGCCTCGCTCTTCTTCCGCTCGGAGATGTCCCGCGCGATCTTGGACGCGGCGACGATCTTTCCGGTCTCGTCGCGGATCGGCGAGATCGTCAGCGAGATCGCGACCTCGGAGCCGTCCTTGCGGACGCGGACCGTCTCGAAGTGCTCGACTCGCTCGCCGGCGCGGATGCGCTCGAGGATCAGGTCTTCCTCGCCGAGGCGGTCGCGCGGGATCAGGATCGTGATCGGCTTGCCGATCACCTCTTCGGCGGGCCAGCCGAAGAGGCGCTCGGCGCCGGCGTTCCAGGTCTGGATGATGCCTCCGGTCGACTTGCGGACGATCGCGTCGTTCGACGACTCGACGATCGCGGCGAGGAAGCTCGCGCTCGTGAGGCGCTCGGCCTTCTCGCCCTCGAGACGCCGCCTCTCCGTCACGTCGCGGAAGACGAGCACGCAGCCGAAGATCGTGCCGTCGGCGTGACGGATCGGCGCCGCGCTGTCGTCGATCCCGCGCTCGCCCCCGTCGCGGTTCAAGAGGACGGTGTGGTTCGCGAGGCCGACGACGACCCCTTCCCGGAGCGCCCGGCTCGCGGGGTTCTCGACCGGCTGGCGTGTCTCGACGTTCACGATCTTGAAGACCTCGTCGAGGGGCCGGCCCTTCGCCCCGGCGGAGGGCCATCCCGTGAGCGTTTCGGCGACGCGATTGAGCTCGGTCACGCGCCCGTCTGTGTCGGTCGTGATCACCGCGTCGCCGATGCTCGCCAGGGTCGTGCGCAGCTTTTCGTGCTCCTCGAACTTCTCGGTCGCCGCGCGGCGGCGGATCGCGACGTTGCGGTTGCTGAGCAGGAGGACGAGCCCCACGAGGACCAGGCCGAGGGCTGTCGCGACGGCGTTCGTCGCGAGCGCGATCGTCGCGCTCGTGCTCGCGACCGCGTCGCGCTCGGCGAGGAGATCGCGCTCGACGCCCTCCATCGCGGCGACGCGCGTCCGGATCGCGCCCATCATCTTCATGCCGCTGTCGCCGCGGACGACTTCGAGGGCGCCCGCGGCGTCGCCGTACTGGTGCATCGCCACCGTGCGCCGGAGCTCGGCGATCTTGCCGTCGATCTCGTGCGACAGCGCGGCGAGCTGCGCCTGCTGGCGCGCGTCATCGGCGGTGAGCCCGCGGAGATGCTCGACCGTGCCGCTCGTGCGGCGGAGGGCGTCCTCGTACGGCTCGAGGTACTTCGCGTCGCCGGTCAAGAGGTAGCCGCGCTGGCCCGTCTCCGCGTCGGTCAGCATCGTGAGCAAGCCTCGCAGCTCGGCCACGACCTCGTAGCTGTGGGACACGCGTCCCTCGGTCGCGGCGAGGCGCGTCATATTCGTGTGCGCGACGATGCCGCCGGCCAGAACCACCGCAAGCGCGGTGAGGAATCCGGCCACGACGAGGACGTCACGCGGTGCCGTCTCGCGTCGGGGCACGTTCAAGCTCTCGGGTTCGTAGAAAAGTGTCGCACGCTCCCACCTTTCTCTTCGGACCGCGTTTCCTCGACCCCTCGGGCAGTGTACGTCGCGCGATTCATCCCGTCTGTCGGGAGAATGCCCGCGTCCGGGTTGGGCGCTTCCCTACGCCACCGTGAGAATTTCGGCGGCCGCTCTTGACAAAGTCCATCCGTTTGTCACCATGCCTGAATGAGTATTCATTCAGTCGGTCAAGAGCAACCGGTCAACGGCCCCGACCACGCATCGGAAAGAAAGAAGCAGATCGTCCGCGCGGCGATGACCTGCTTCGCCCGGCGCGGGTTCCACGTCACGACGATGCACGACATCAGCGCGCAGGCGCAGATCAGCGTCGGGCTCATCTACCGGTACTTCGAGAACAAAGACGCGGTGATCGCGTACATGGCCGGCGAGCACCTGGCCGGCCTTCGCGAGGTCCTGGAGGAAGCGCGGAAGGCGCCGACGCTCTTCGAGGGCCTCAAGATCATCGCCATCTGCCACTGCGAGGAGGAGCCGGATCTCCAGCCGGCGTTCGTCGCCGATCTCTTCGCCGAGGCGGCGCGCAACGAGCACGTGCGCCTCATGGTGCGCGACGTCACGCAGTTCTTCATCGACGGCCTCGCCGAGCTGATCGCCGGCTCGAAGGAGGCCGAAGCCGCGCGGGTCGATCCGAAGACCGCGGCCGAGATCATCATGGATTCCACGCGCGGCATGACGATGCGCGCGATCGTCGATTCGTCGACGCTTTCGGCGAGCCAGATCCGCGAGCGCCAGCTCGCGATGCTGCGCGCGCTGTGGCCCCTTCTCTTCGCGTCCGCCGCGCCCGCGGCGACGCTCGAGCGGAGTTCAGCATGAAGCGGAAGATCCTCATCTCAGTGCTGGCGGTCGTCGCCATCGTTGTCGTGCTCGGCGGGCTCAAGACGCTCCAGATCATGGCGATGATCAAGAACGGCGCCGCGTTCACGCAGCCCGCGGAGACGGTGACCGCCACCGACGTCAAGCAGGAGACCTGGGAGTCGCTCCTCCACGCCGTCGGGTCGGTGACGGCGGTCCACGGCGTGGTCCTCAAGGCCGAGCTCGCCGGGACGGTCCTCGACATCGCCTTCGAGTCGGGCGCGAAGGCCACCAAAGGGCAGGTGCTCGTCAAGCTCGACACCTCGCTCGAGGAGGCGCAGCTCAAGTCCGCCGAGGCGCAGGCGGAGCTCGCGCGCCTGAACTTCGAGCGCGCGAAGGACCTCAAAAAGCAGGGGGTGATCTCGCAGTCCGACTACGACGCCAGCGAGGCGTCGTTCCGCAGCACCGCAAGCCAGGCCGACACGATCCGCGCGACGATCGGGAAGAAGACGATCCGCGCGCCGTTCTCGGGGCAGCTCGGGATCCGCTCGGTGAACCTCGGGCAGTACGTCGACGCCGGCGCCGAGATCGTGAGCCTGAACTCGCTCGATCCGGTCTACGTCGACTTCAATCTCCCGGAGCAGCAGGCGGGCCAGCTCAAGAAGTCGCTCGGGGTCCGCATCACGGCGGACGCGGCGCCGGGGGCCTCGTTCGAGGGGAAGGTCACGGCCTTCAACCCCGACGTCAACGCTTCGACGCGCAACGTGAAGGTCCAGGCGACGGTCCCGAACGCGTCGGGCGCCCTGCGCCCCGGGATGTTCGCGCGCGTGCAGGTCGTCCTGCCCGAGTCGCAGTCGCTCCTCATCATCCCGCAGACGGCGGTTCTCCACGCGCCGTACGGCGACTCGGTCTTCGTCATCAACGACGTCAAGGACGAGAAGTCGGGGCAGTCGGCCAAACAGGTCCAGATGACGACGGTGCGTCTCGGGGAGACGCGCGGTGACTTCGTCGCCGTCACCCAGGGGCTCAAGGCCGGCCAGACCGTCGTGAGCTCCGGCGTGTTCAAGCTCCGGAACGGCGCCACCGTCGCCGTCGACAATTCCCTGGCGCCCGAGGCGCGCACCGCGCCCAAGCCGCCGAACTCCTGATCGGGGGACACGTGCGCGCCTTCACCGATCTCTTCATCCGGCGGCCGGTCCTCGCGATCGTCGTCAACGTCCTGATCTTGATCATGGGCGTTCAGGCGATCCGGACGCTCAACGTCCGCCAGTACCCGCGGAACGAGAACGCGAGCGTCACGGTGACGACGGTCTACGTCGGCGCCTCGGCCGATCTCGTGCGCGGGTTCATCACGGCCCCGCTCGAGCGGTCGATCGCCGCAGCGGACGGGATCGACTACCTCGAATCCCAGAGCGCCCTCGGTCTCTCGACGATCACCGCGCGCCTGAAGCTCAACACCGACAGCCGCAAGGCGCTCGCCGAGATCGCGAGCAAGGTCGATCAGGTGCGCGGCGACCTGCCGCCCGAGGCGCAGGTCCCGGTCATCAACATCGAGACCGCCGACTCCCAGTTCGCCTCGTGCTACCTGAGCTTCAGCTCGCCGGTGCTCCAGCAGAACGAGATCACCGACTACCTCGTCCGCGCGATCCAGCCGCGCCTCTCGGCGATCGACGGCGTGCAACGCGCCGACATCCTGGGCGGCCGCACCTTCGCCATGCGGATCTGGCTGAAGCCCGAGCGGATGGCGGCGCTGAACGTCAGCCCGCAGCAGGTGCGGCGCGCCCTCGCCGCGAACAACTACCTCGCCGCGGTCGGGCAGACGAAGGGCTCGCTCATCCAGGTCAACCTGACCGCGAACACCGACCTCCGCTCGGTGCCGGAGTTCAAGCAGCTCGTCGTCCGCCAGGAGAAGGACTCGCTCGTCCGCCTGGGCGACGTCGCCGACGTCGCGCTCGGCGCCGAGGACTACAACACCGAGGTCCGCTTCTCGGGCGAGACCGCGGTCTTCATGGGGATCTGGGTCCTCCCGAACGCAAACTCGCTCGACGTGATCCAGGCGGTCCAGAAGGAGGTCACGAAGATCCAGGCCGACCTCCCGAGCGACATGAAGGCGAAGGTCGCGTACGACGCGACCGGCTACATCCGCGACGCGCTCCGCGAGGTGACGAAGACGCTGATCGAAACGCTGATCATCGTCATGATCGTGATCTTCCTGTTCCTGGGGTCGTTCCGGTCGGTCCTCATCCCGATCGTCGCGATTCCGGTGTCGCTCATCGGCGCGGTCTTCCTGATGCAGGTCTTCGGCTTCACCGTCAACCTGCTCACGCTCCTCGCGATCGTCCTCTCGGTCGGCCTCGTCGTCGACGACGCGATCGTCGTCGTCGAGAACGTCGAGCGGCACATCCGCGAAGGCTTGACACCGATCAAGGCGGCGCTCTCCGGAGCGCGCGAGCTCCTGGGACCGATCATCGCGATGACGATCACGCTCGCGACCGTCTACGCGCCGATCGGCCTCCAGGGCGGGTTGACCGGATCGCTCTTCCGCGAGTTCGCCTTCACGCTCGCCGGGGCGGTCGCGATCTCGGGGGTCGTGGCGCTCACGCTGTCGCCGGTCATGTCGTCGCGCCTGCTCTCGGCCGAGGCCGAGAACAAGGGCTTTGCCGGCCGCATCAACCGCGATTTCGACCGCTTCCGCAACTTCTACGGCCGGATGCTCGACCGGACCCTCGAGGCGCGTCCGGCGGTCTACGTCTTCTGGATCGGCCTCGCCCTCCTCTGCATCCCGATGTTCCAGATGTCCCAGAAGGAGCTGGCCCCGACGGAAGACCAGGGGGTCATCTTCGGCATCGTCGAAGCGCCCGCGAACGCGACGATCGACGACACGGTCCGCTACGCGAACAAGGCCGACGAGATCTTCCGCGGCGTCCCGGAGACCGCCTACACCTTCCAGCTCACCTTTCCGTCGTCCGGGTTCGGCGGCGCCGTGCTCAAGCCGTGGGGCGACCGCCCGCGCACCGCGTTCCAGATCCTCCCCGAAGTGCAGGGCAAGCTGTCCAAGATCCCCGGCATCAACATGTTCCCGATCATGCCGCCTCCGCTCCCCGGCGGCGGCAATTTCCCGTTCGAGGTCGTGATCGGCTCGACCGTCGAGCCGGACCGCATCCTCGAGGTCGCGAAGAAGCTGCAGGAAGCCGCCGCGACCGCCAAGCCGCCGATGTTCTGGTTCCCCCCGATCATCGACACCAAGCTCGACCAGCCGCAGACCGAGATCGACATCGATCGCGACAAGGTCGCCGCGCTCGGCCTCGACCTGACGCAGGTCGGCTCGGACATCTCGGCGATGATCGGCGGCAACTTCGTCAACCGGTTCAACATCGAGGGACGCAGCTACAAGGTCATCCCGCAGGCGCAGCGCGAATCGCGCCTGACCCCGGACCAGCTCCAGCAGATCTACGTCACCGGGCCCGACAACTCGCTCATCCCGCTGAGCACGATCGCGACCCTGAAGAACACGACCCAGCCCCGCACGCTGAACCGCTTCCAGCAGCTGAACGCCGTGAAGCTCTCCGGCGCCCCGGCCGTGCCGCTCGACAAGGCGCTCAAGTTCATCGAGGACGAGGCGCACAAGATCATGCCCGAGGGGTACGTCCTCGACTACACGGGCGAGTCGCGCCAGCTTCGCACGGAGGGGAACACCTTCCTTCCGGCGTTCGCGCTGGCGCTGACGCTGATCTTCCTCGTGCTCGCGGCCCAGTTCAACAGCTTCCGCGACCCCTTCATCATCCTCGCCGGCTCGGTGCCCCTCGCGATGTTCGGCGCGCTCATCATGACGTTCCTGAAGATCCCCGATCCGAATACGCACTTCTTTACGAACGGCTGGACGACGACGCTCAACATCTACTCGCAGGTCGGGCTCGTCACGCTGATCGGACTCGTCTCGAAGAACGGGATCCTCGTCGTCGAGTTCGCGAACCAGCTCCAGCGCCAGGGGATCCCGAAGTTGCAGGCGATCCAGCAGGCGGCCCGCACGCGCCTGCGCCCCGTCATGATGACGACCGTCGCGACGGTCGCCGGCCACTTCCCGCTCGTCCTCGTCACCGGCGCCGGCGCCATCGCGCGTAACTCGATCGGTCTCGTCCTCGTCGCCGGCATGTCGATCGGCACGTGCTTCACGCTCTTTGTCGTACCGTCGCTCTACATGCTCATCGCGCGCGATCACACCAAGGAAGGACGACTCCCCGAGGAAGAGGAAGACACCACCGGACACGGGGAGCATGAGCTCGCGTTGGGGGCGTGAGGAAGTTCACAGTCGACAGTTGACAGTTTTGACAGTCAAAGACAAAGAGGGGACGGCTTCCGGGAGACGGAAGCCGTCCCCTTCGTCTTTCTAGAGGTCGGAGAAGAGCGAGGCGAGCGGGACCGAGAAGCCGGGGAGAACGTCTTCGCCTTCGAGCGCGCCGTCGGCGGCGATGAGGCGCGGGGGGTCGAGAGACCGGTAGGTGGTTGCCAACCTCCTCCTTGGATCGATGACCCACACGAGCCTTCCGTTCGCGTGCAGGTATTCGGCAACCTTGATGAGAATTTCGCCGCGGCGATTCGTGGGCGAAAGGACCTCGACCGCCAAGTCCGGTGCGCCAGGGATGAACCGAAGAAGATTGTGCCCGGAGAGGCGTTCACCGCGAACGAACGCGAAATCTGGCCCGCGAACCGTGTCTGGACTGACTGACAGTTTGAAGCCGGTCGCGAAAAAAACCTTTCCCAGTTTGCGAGCCGCGACGAATTCGTGGATCCGCAGAAAAAGGCGCTGCCGCACTTGATCGTGCAAAGGCGACGGCAGCGGCTCCGCGACGATGAAACCTGCCACGAGCTCATGACGCTCATCGCTGTTCGGGAGCTCGAAGAGATCGTCTTCGGTCTTCAATTCCATCAGCTCATATCTCTTCGAAGAGCGAGGCGACACGCACCGAGAATCCCGGAAGAACGTCCTCGCCTTCCAGCATTCCCTCAGGCGAGATGTGATGTGGCGCGTCGAGCGCGCGATAAGTCGTCGCCGTTCTCTTCTCGGGGTCGATGACCCAGACCCAGCGGGCGCCGGCGTCGAGGTAGTCCGCGACTTTCTCCCGGATCTCGCCTGCGCGATTCGAAGGCGAGAGGATCTCGATGGCGAGATCGGGAGCGCCGCGAAAGAACTGCGTGTCGTCATAGTCGGCGAGCCGCTCGAGAGCGACGAACGACAAGTCCGGGCCGCGAACCGTATCAGGATCGCGCTTGAGCAAGTAACCGTGAGCGCCGAAGATTTCTCCCAAGCCCGCGTCCGTCACGAATGGGTCGAGTATCTTCAAGAACCGGCGCATGACGCGATCGTGACGCCCCCTGACTTGAGGCTCGGCGACGATCAACCCAGAAACGAGCTCATGCCGCATCTCATCGTCTGGGATCATCATCAGATCGCGTTCCGTTTTCACTGTCACGACGCGCGAGCCCTCTATGAAGAACTACCCGACGGAGAGCGACCCGCAATCGAAATCGAAGCTGGAGAGGTTGCAGGCATGCAACGTTTCGCATCGCCTCTTGCTTTTCGATCGGCGGCTGGACGATATTCCCGCCAGTGATGCGCCGAACGCGGGGATTCGTCGCGCTTCTCGCCGTCGTGTTCGTGTCGGTGGCGGCTTCCCATTCAGCGTCGCCCCGCACGATCACCATGGAAGATCGCATCTCGGCTCAGCGCGCGATCGAAGAGGTCTACTGGCGGCATCGCATCTGGCCGAAGGAGAACCCGGGAAAGAAGCCGTCGCTCGATGCGGTGATGCCGGAGAGCATGTTGCGCAGCCGTGTGGATGACTACTTGAAGAAGTCGAATGCGGCCATGTCGATCTGGCGCCGTCCGATCACGGCAGGGCAACTCCAGGCCGAGCTGAACCGCATGGCGCGCGATTCGCGCGATCCGAAGCTGCTTCAAGAACTGTTCGACGCTCTCAACGACGACGCGGAGCTGATCGCCGAGACGCTGGCGCGTCCGATTCTCGCCGACCGGCTGATCCGTAGCTGGTACGCCGGTCGCCACGAGTCCATCGATTTCGACATCTGGTGGAAGAGCCAGGCACTGCAGTCCGACTTCGCTGCGGCAGCCCATCCCTACGTGCTCCCGCCGCTCGCCGCGACGTGTGCCGGCGGGACTTGGTCTCCCACGCGGACTGAGGTCCCCGATCCGCGCTACGATCACTTCACCGTCTGGACGGGATCCGAAATGATCGTCTGGGGAGGGCGGAGCCGTCTCGGTCCGCTCTCGACGGGCGGCCGCTACGACCCGGCGACCGACACGTGGGAGCCCATCTCGTCTGTAGGTTCGTTTCCCACAACTTCCTCCCAATCATCGGTCGTGTGGACCGGTACCGAGATGATTCTCTGGGGAGGGACGCAGTCGGGCTCGGTTCACACCGTCGATACCGGCGCCCGTTACAACCCGGCCACGGACACCTGGCGTCCGACCTCGACGGGCGCGAACACGCCGGCCGCTCGCTTCGAGCACACCGCCGTCTGGACCGGAAGCGAGATGATCGTCTGGGGAGGAACGGACTACACCTTCCCCGGGCCCGTCGTCGGCGGCCGCTACAACCCGGTGACCGACACCTGGGCGCCGACGTCGACGGGCCCCGGCCTGCCGAGCCCGCGCGTATTCGCGAGTGCCGTCTGGACCGGCTCGGAGATGATCGTGTGGGGTGGGACGCTCGTCGGCCCCGGCACAGCGACGAATACAGGCGCCAGATACGACCCCAGTGCCGACACCTGGACCGAGGTGCCCATCGATGACGGTACGCCGTCCCCCCGTCAGAATTCGTCCGCTGTTTGGACCGGCTCCGAGATGATCATCTGGGGAGGCGAGAACTCGCCTTCGTCGACCAACGCCAACCGCTATGACCCGGTGGCGAATGTGTGGCACGTCACGTCCACCGCACCGCTGCCCGGCCACTCCCGCCTCGGACAATCCGTAATTTGGACCGGCTCCAAGATGATCGTCTGGGGCGGGGCCGGGTCCGTCCCGGCCGGATGCGCGTACACGCCGTCGACCGATGCGTGGTCACCGATCGCCTCCGCCCCGTCTCCCACCGCCAGCGGGCAAATGGCGGTCTGGACCGGAACGGAGATGATCGTTTGGGGCGGCGGCTATTACGACGACTACAACAATTATGGTGGTCGGTACGACCCGTCGACCGACTCCTGGGTCTCGACCTCGATGAGCCCCGCGGTCCCATCGGCGCGCGAATCGGCGTCGGCCGTCTGGACCGGGAGCGAGATGATCGTCTGGGGTGGCGTGATCAATCCGTTCCGCTCCAACTCGGCTTATCTCAACACCGGCGGTCGGTACTCTCCTGCAACCGACAGCTGGGCGCCGACCTCGCATGGCGCCGACGTTCCGACCCCACGGCGTTATCACACTGCGGTGTGGGACGGCCGCGAGATGATCGTTTGGGGCGGTACTCCCGCTCCGACCGTCGGCCTCAACACCGGCGGCCGTTACGATCCAATCAGCGATAGCTGGCGCCCGACTTCCATCGGCGTCGGTGTTCCACCTGCAGGACAGTACTTCGTCGTCTGGACCGGACACGAGATGATCCTTGTTTCCACTTCCTGCGCGGGCGGTCGATACGATCCCATCGCCGACGAATGGACGAGCATCGCAACCGCCAGTGCTCCGTCAGGCTGCGGTTCGGCCGTCTGGTCGGGTAGCGAAGTCATCACGTGGAGCGGACTCAACTCCAGTGGCGGCCGTTACGACCCCGTTGCGGATCACTGGACCTCGATCGCTTCGACCGGCTCGCTTCTCGGTTACCGCTTCGACTACACGAGCGTGTGGACCGGAAGAGAGATGATCGTGTGGGGCGGCTTGGGAAACAGCTACTACAACGACGGTGCACGGTACGATCCTTCGACCGACAGCTGGCAGCCGACATCGACGGGAGCCAATGTGCCGTCGGCGCGCTCTCAGGCGCAGGCCGTTTGGACGGGCTCCGAGATGTTCCTGTGGGGCGGCGCAACGCCCTACCAATCGCCGACGGACATCGGCGCGTTGTACCGTCCGGACACCGATTCCTGGACTACGGCGCCATTGAACGACGAAACGCCGACGTCGAGAACGACTTTCGCGATGATTTGGACCGGCGCTCAGGCGATCGTTTGGGGCGGCGACCCGGGGACCGCAACCGGCGCCCTCTACTGCGCTTGCCCGAACGGCTCGATGTTCTATCGCGACGGGGATGGCGATGGGTACGGCAACCCCGCGATCACGGTGGCGAGCTGCGACGGGACTCCGCCCGCCGGCTACGTCGCCGACGCGACCGATTGCAACGATGCGGCGGCCAGCACACACCCCGGAGCCGCCGAAGTGTGTGATGGCGTCGACAACAACTGCGACGGTGTCATCGATGAAGGGCCCGGCGGCTTCGACGCCGACGGCGATCTCGTCGCCGGCGCGTGCGACAACTGCCCGCTGGTCTTCAATCCTACGCAATCCGACTTCGACCACGACGGCGAAGGCGACGCGTGCGATTTGAACGACGGCGAGATCTGGCAGTGGCGCGCTGACAAGACGTCGGTTTCGTGGCAGGCGGAGCAGGGGCCGACGGAGTGGAATGTCTACACCGGCGATCTCGCGGTGCTCCGTGCAATCGGCGTCTACACCCAAGGCTCGAACCAGTGCCATCTCGCGTCGACGACGGCGCCCGACACGAGTGATCCGGCGCCGGGGAGCGGGACGTTCACCCTCGTCACCGGCGTCACGAACGGTGTGGAGGGACCGCTAGGGAACAGCAGCACGGGTCCGAGACCGAATGGGAGTCCGTGTCCATGAAGAAGGCGATCGTGTTCCTGATCGTGTCGATAGGAATCTCATGGGTCGTCGCTGCGACGCCACGCACGATCACGATGGACGACCGCATCGTCGCGCAGCGCGCGATCGAAGAGGTCTACTGGCGGCACCGGATCTGGCCGAAGGAGAACCCTGGAAAGAAGCCGCCACTCGACGCCGTGATGCCGGCTTCGGCGATCCGCGCGAAGGTCAACGATTACCTCCAGCAGTCGAATGCTCTCGATGCCTTGTGGCATCGCCCGATCACTCCGGACCAGCTCCAGGCCGAGCTCGACCGCATAGGTCGCGACTCGCGCGACCGCAACACGCTGCGCGAAATCGTCGAAGCGCTCGGCAACGATCCGTTCCTCATCGCCGAAACGCTCGCGAGGGAGACGCTGGTCGATCGCTTGATTCGGAGCTGGCACGGCGAGGGAGGCACGGACCTATCGTTCGAGACCTGGTGGGCTGAGACGAAACACTCGATCCCCATGAACGACGGATTGGCGACGACGACGCGTACCTTCGCACTTCCAGTTCTCGATCCCGGCGCCTGCACGCCCGACACGTGGAGCCCGACGGCGATGGATGTGCCGGATGGACGGTACGAACACGTCGCCGTGTGGACCGGCGCCGAGATGATCGTTTGGGGTGGTGAGAACGGAGGGATCGCCGCGATCAACGGCGGACGATACGACCCCGCGACCGATTCGTGGAGGTCGACGTCGCTTGGCCCGAACGTGCCCGCGCTCGGGCTGTACAGCACCGCCGTCTGGACCGGGACCGAAATGATCGTCTGGGGCGGGCAGTACACGGATCAGGTCGGTACGAGTGGGATCACCTATGAAGACAAGGGCGCCCGCTACGATCCGGCGACCGACACGTGGCGACCGACGTCGATGGGTGCGAACACACCGGTCGGTAGGATGAACCACACAGCGATCTGGACCGGAACCGAGATGGTCATCTGGGGCGGGCGCGCCAAGGTCGGCGGCATTGGAACGGACGTCAACACGGGTGGACGTTACGACCCTGTTTCCGACAGCTGGATGCCCACGGGAGTCGCTTCCACGACGCCTAAGGCGCGAGAAGGCCACACGGCCGTCTGGACGGGAACCCGGATGATCGTGTGGGGCGGAAGCGGCATCGACGTCGCGAACTCGGGCGCGATCTACGATCCGGTTGCCGATACCTGGGTTCCGACGTCGACGGGAGTCGGCGCTCCGTCGGCGCGCTCGGGACATCTCGCCGTCTGGACGGGTAGCTTGATGATCGTTTGGGGCGGCCAAGCGTCGTCGAATTCCGTCAACACGGGCGGTCGTTACGACCCGGCGACCGATAGCTGGCAATCGACCTCGATCGGATCTGGGGTTCCAACGGGCGACTCCAGCCGCGTCGCCGTATGGACCGGCTCCAGGATGATCGTCGCGAACGGAGCCGCTGCAACGTACGACCCGCTGGGCGACACCTGGTCACCGATCGCGACTGGCCCGAGCAATGGGCTCGGTGCGTCGGCGGTCTGGACGGGCACTGAGATGATCGTGTGGGGCGGCCTGAGGGGCAGCAGCGCGTCCAATACCGGTTTTCGCTATTCCCCGGCCGCGAACTCGTGGATCCCGACACGTACGATGCAGGCGGCGCCGCCGGCGGCGCGTGGCGCGGCTTCAGTGTGGACCGGCACCGAGATGATCGTGTGGGGCGGCTGGGACAGCACGGGTGGTGGTGGCTACCGTAACACCGGCGGCCGCTATCGACCGGCGACCGATAGTTGGATGCCGACCTCCACCGGCGCCGGCGTTCCGCCTCCGCGCGAGCTCGCCACTGGCGTGTGGACCGGGAGCGAGATGATCGTGTGGGGCGGCAACGGCAACGGGGGCGGCCGCTACGATCCCACATCCGACGCGTGGGTGCGGACCTCGGATATCGGCGCACCCTCCAACAGGTGGTTTCACACGGCGGTGTGGACCGGGAGGGAGATGATCGTCTGGGGAGGAAGCGCTTCCAACTCATCCACGAATACCGGCGGCCGTTACGATCCCCGCACCGACACATGGCGAGCCACCTCGACCGACGCCAGCGTCCCGGTGCCACGCGCCGACCACGTCGCCGTATGGACCGGCTCACGCATGATCGTGTGGGGCGGGACCGGTGCGACGAACACAGGCGGGCAGTACGATCCCGCAACGGACTCTTGGGTGGCCACGTCGACCGGACCGAACGTCCCGATCGGACGGCAGGATGCGTCGGCAGTCTGGACCGGTGAGGAGATGATCGTCTGGGGCGGCTGCTGCACGAAGAATTCCGGCGGACGGTACGACCCGGTGTCGGACACTTGGCAACCAACCTCGATCGGCGCCGGCGTTCCGACCGCGCGGTCCGTGCCCACGGCGGTGTGGACTGGAAATCGGATGATCGTCTTCGGTGGTTCCGACACCTCCCACTATCCGAGGCCGAGCGGCGGCGCGCTCTATGACCCATCACTCGACAGTTGGTCTCCGATGACCGACTGGTCTTACCCGAGCCGGGTGCTGATACTCGGCTCCGCTGTATGGACCGGGTCCTCGATGGCTGTTTGGGGCGGCGATCCCTCCACCGCCCAAGGCGCGCTCTACTGCGCGTGCCCAAGTGGTCAGTTGTTCTACCGCGATGCCGACGGTGACGGCTACGGCGATCCCGGCGTGTCGATGCCGAGCTGCGACGGCACGCCGCCCGCCGGTTACGTCGCCGACGCGACCGATTGCAACGATGCGGCGGCCAACACACACCCCGGAGCCGCTGAAGTGTGTGACGGTGTCGACAACAACTGCGACGGCGTCATCGATGAAGGGCCCAGTGGCTTCGACGCCGACGGCGATCTCGTCGCCGGCGCGTGCGACAACTGCCCGTTCGTCTTCAACCCGACGCAATCCGACTCCGACCACGACGGCGAAGGCGACGCGTGCGATCTCAACGACGGCGAGATCTGGCAGTGGAGAGACGACAAGACGTCGGTGTCGTGGCAGGCGGAGCAGGGGCCGACCGAGTGGAACGTCTACACCGGCGACCTCGCGGTGCTCCGCGCGACGGGCGTGTACACGCAGGGCGATCAGCAGTGCCATCTCGAGTCGACGGTCGCAGCCGACACGAACGATCCGGCGCCCGGGAGCGGGACATTCACGCTCGTGACGGGAGTGACCGGCGGCGTCGAGGGGTCGCTCGGCAACGGCAGCATGGGTCCGAGACCGAATACGAACCCCTGTCCGTAACGGAGCTATTTGCCGGTCACGGCGGGCGGACCCTATGTTCGTCCCGCCGTGATCCGAACGCCCACGATCGAGGAAGCCGGGACTGCTGCGGTCGAACGCCCTTCGGTGGACCGCTGCATCCAAGCGTATGTAACGCGCTGTCGAGAGCGCATCCCCTCATTCGTCGAGAGCCATTTCTCCCTCGAGCAGACGTGGCGCCTTCAGCGACCCACGTTGGGACGCGATCTCCTCTACGCTCCTCTCAACTCGGCCTGGGCGCTGCCGTATCTCGCCCTCCGCAAAGCGGCCGAGGTGCTCGAGAAGGTCGGCTATCTGCGCCCCGCGCAGTGGGTGAAGCATCTGCCGTCGGGAGTGAAGACCGGCTACCAGATCCGGATCGAGCGGCTCATCACGGAAGATCTTCTCGAGTGGGACCGGGAGCGATCGACGCTTCCTCAAGGATTCCTGAAGGAGCTGACGGACGCTCCATCGCTGAGGACGAACTTAGAACGGCATGCGTCCGCCCGCACCGGCGCGGGCACGCTCCCGGAGCTCATCCGTGAGTTCTCGTCGGGACGCGCGATCGTGTCGGACCTCTCCGGGACGCTACTCACGCTGCTTCTGAGCTGGCTGCTCCTCGGGAGCACGTCTCTGAGCCTGAACGGCATCGCCCACGGCGTGGCGAAGCGTGACGCCCACGACCGCGCGGCCTCGCACTTCTTCCTGGGAAGGAAGATCGGCTCGCGCTTCTACGACGTCTTCCCGCCGGCGGTCCACGAGAGCAAGGTCTGGACGATCCTCGTCGTCCTGTTCATCGCCCTCACGGCCGGGGCCCTGGCCTGCACGATCCTGAGCGACCCCCTCCGCAAGATGCTGGGATTCCACCGGAACCGCCTGGGGATCTTGCTCGACGGCGTCGAGACGGAGCTGATCGTCCTCGCGCACAAGGCGAACACGAAGAACTGAGCCCCTGCCGCGCCGACCGGAGATACCATGCGGGCATGACGCATGCGATGTCCCGTCTCGCGCTCGCAGTTCTGGCCTTGTCCCTCGTGGGGACGCCGGCGCCGGCCGGTGAGGACGCCGCGAAGCCGGCTCCCGCGCGCAAGGTTCTCGTCGTCGCGAAGGTCAAGGAGGAGGCGAAGCGCCGCGCCCTCGAGGACGCCGCGGCGGCGGAGCTCAAGAAGCGGGGCGTCGAGCCGACGCTGGGCTCGGACGTCCTGACCGAAGCCGACTTCGCGAGCGAAGAGGTCATACGCCACAAGGTCGAGAGCCTCGGCGTCGACGGAGTCATCGGGTACGTCCCGCTGTCCGTCGACGAGACCGTCCGGACGTCTTCCGCGCACGTCAGCATCGGCATCGGGGGAGGCGGCGGCGGGATGGGGATGTTCGTCGGCGCGAGCGCTCCGATCGGCGGCTCGACGACGGTGCTGCGCAAGGTCAAGCTGCGCGCCCGCTACTTCGCGCGGCCTTTCGGGGCGCCTCTGTGGGAGAAGACCTACATCGAGACGCTCAAGGACGACGTCAGCGGGCTCGTCAAGTCCGTCGCGAGCGACACGGTGAACACACTCAAGAAGAAGAAGTTCATTCCCGCCAAGTAGGGGCTCGGACTCCCGCACCATGCCCGAGCGCGCGCACGCGAAGCCGCCAACGGCGCTCCGATTGGGCGCGCTCGTCGCGGTCATGTACTTCATCGTGTCGGGCGGGCCGTTCGGGCTCGAGGGACTCGTCGGCTCGGTGGGGCCGGGGCTCGCGCTCGTCATCCTCGTCGCGACACCGCTCCTCTACAGCCTGCCGGAGGCGCTGCTCGTCGGCGAGCTTGCGTCGATGCTGCCGCTCGAGGGAGGGTACTACCAGTGGGTGAAGAGGGCGTTCGGGCCGTTCTGGGGGTTCTGGAACGGCTGGCTCTCGTGGGTGTACTCGCTCGTCGACATGGCGATCTACCCGGTGCTGCTCATCCAGTACCTCGGGTTCTTCGTGCCGGAGCTCGGGCGCGTCGAGTCGTGGGCGATCGCCGTCGCGATGATCTGGATCGCGACGCTCCTCAACCTCCGCGGCACGCGCGCGGTGGGGCAAGCGTCGGGGTGGTTCGTCGCGATCGTGCTGGCGCCGTTCGCGGCGATCGTCGCGTTCGCGGTCGTGAAGCTGCTCGGCTCGAACCCGCCGTCCGCCGGGCTCAGCCCGTTCCACGCGACGGGGAAGACGTTCCTGGGAGCCGTCGGCATCGGCGTGTCGCAGGCGATCTGGAACTACTCGGGGTGGGACAACGCGTCGACGATCTCGGGCGAGATCGAGGACGCGTCCCGGAGCTACCCGCGGGCGATCGCGCGCGCGCTGCCGTTCGTGACGATCGTCTATCTGGCGGCGACGGTGCCGGTCCTGCTCGTGACCGATTGGACGACGTGGACCGACGGCGCGTGGCCGGCGCTGGCGACGGCGGTCGCCGGGCGGTGGCTCGGCGCGTGGATGGCGATCGCGGGGATGGTGAGCGCCTTCGCTCTGTTCAACGCCCTCCTGCTCGCGTACTCGCGGATCCCGCTCGTCTTGGCGCAGGACGGCCTGTTGCCCGCGTCCCTCGGCGAGGTCGACGACCGCGGCGTTCCACGGAACGCGGTGATCGTCTCGGCGATCGGCTACTCGGTGTGCGCGGTGATCCCGTTCGGCGGTTTGCTCGCCGGCGATGTCCTGCTCTACACCGCGGCGCTCGCAATGGAGTTCGCGGCGCTCCTGCAGCTTCGGAGGGCCGAGCCGGAGCTGCGCGGGGCGTTCCGGGTGCCGCTCGGCGTGCCCGGCCTTGCAGTCCTCGCCGCGCTTCCGATGCTGCTGATCGGCGGCGCGGTCGTCCTCGAAATCCAGAGCCACGAGATCGGCTTGCCAGGCGTCGTCGGCGCGATCGTGCTCGCCCTCATCGGGCCGGTCTGGTATCGGTTGGCGGCGCGCCGAGACGCGTCAGGGTGACGATGCGGATACGTACGAGAACGGTCTCGATTCGAAGATCTCGGCGTCCACCGGAACTCCCCCGCACGTCAGCGGCCGGCAGCGCCACGACTCGAGATACCGAATGAGCTCGCCGTCGGCCTCGAAGTTGAGAGAATCGACGACGACGATGTCGTGGACGCGTCCATCGCGGGCCAGCACGGCCCTAACCGACGCCGTCCCGGAGGACCTGGTCCCGGGAAACTGAGGGGTGTCCAGGGGCATTTCGGGGCCGATGTCGCACGAGAGCTCGGCCGCGAGTTCCTCGTCGGTGCAGATCGGACGGTTCGTGGCTCCATCGGGTCGGGACCACCGCGCAGCGTCGCTATCCAGATCTTCGAGCTCCATGACTCGGATCTCGAGGACCGTCTTCGACGCGTCTCGGCGACGGATCAGGGCGGGGAAGCTCCGCTCGTGCCACGGCCGATAGTTCTCGTACTCGATCGTCGTTCGGAAGCGCTGCATGGCCGATGCCGACGGCCCCGTCTCGTGGCGGATCGGTGCTCCGATCTGGGCGTCGATGATGATCTCAGACCAAGGGAAGCGTCCGTGCTGGCGCAAGCGAATCTTCGTTCCCGCTCGATGAGATTCCTTCACGCTCTCGATCGTGCCGCCGGCCGGAAGCTTCGCGCTGGCGGCGACATCGATCGCGTTGACGACGTCGAAGATCCTCAGACTCTGATACGGGGCGTCCGTCAAGATCCAGGCGCGCTCCCCATCCTGACCGGCAATCTGATGTCGCCCGGGATAGTCGATCTCTTCGCGCCAGGAGCTGGGTGCGCGCCACCAGATCTCGTAGCGCCCCTCTTTCCCGTCCTGCTTGGCCTCGGCGATCCAGAGCGACGCTCGCAGATGGAACGGCGGAGCGCCCTCGGACTTGATGTTCGTGACCTCGCGCGCGTGGGCGAGGGCGGTCGCCGCGTCGATCGTGCCCGGCTTGGATGCGGCGAGCGCACCCGTCACCGCGAGCACGAGAGTCAGGACCTTCGGTACTTCTCTCATGGCTGCCCCATCAACCGGTTACCGCACATTCTGCCCGTATCTCGTGTCGACCGGAGCATCTAAAATTCGGTCGCCGTCCTCCCAGCCCTTACAATCCGCCGATGCCGCTGAACACCGGAGCACGACTGGGGCCGTTCGAGATCACCGGAGCCCTCGGCGCGGGCGGGATGGGCGAGGTCTACCGCGCGCGCGATACGCGCCTGGGGCGTGAAGTCGCGGTGAAGGTCCTGCCGCCGGACGTCGCAGCGTCCTCGGGATCGCGCGAGCGGTTCGAGCGCGAAGCGCAGGTCGTCTCGTCGCTCCAGCACCGGAACATCTGCACCCTTCACGACGTCGGACGGGAAGGGGAGACCGACTTCCTCGTCATGGAGCTGCTCGACGGCGAGACGCTCGCGGCGCGTCTCGATCGTGGGCCGATGAAGCTCGACGAGGCGCTCGCGGTGGGGACGGAGATCGCGTCGGCGCTCGACGCGGCGCACCGCGCCGGCGTCGTCCACCGTGACCTCAAGCCCGGGAACGTCATGCTCACGCGCGGCGGCGCGAAGGTACTCGACTTCGGGATCGCGAAGCTCACCGAGCCCGAGGGCACGATGCCGGGGCGCCTGCCGACGATGACGCCGACACGCACGACGCCGCTCACGTCGGCGGGAGCGCTCGTCGGCACGTTGAACTACATGGCGCCGGAGCAGCTCGAGGGGCGCGGGGTCGACGCGCGCTCCGACATCTTCGCGTTCGGCGCCGTGCTCTACGAGATGCTCACGGGCCGGCGCGCCTTCGACGGCGCGAGCCAGGCGAGCGTCATCGCGGCGATCCTCGAGCGCGATCCGGCGCCGTTGTCGTCGCTCGCGCCGATCGTTCCACCGGCGCTCGACCGGCTGGTTCGCGCCTGTCTTGCGAAGAACCCCGACGCCCGCCGGCAGAGTGCGCACGACGTCGCCGCGGAGCTCTCCGGGATTCGCGAGTCGCCGCTGCCGAGGACCGGTGAGATCACAGCACCGGCGCGGCGCGGGTGGCGGATCCCTTGGCCGGTGTCGGTGATCGCGATCATCGCCGTCGCGACCGTGGCGGCGCTGCTCCTGAGACGATCGCCGGAGGCTCCTGCGCGCGTCGTCGAGATCGGCGTCGCGACGCGGTCGGGGACGACGTCCAACTTCCGGACCTTGGCGCTCTCTCCGGACGGCACGACGCTCGCGTTCGTCGATGCGCCGGAGGGCGCCGGGGCTTGGCAGATCCGCGTGCGACGCATCGACGAAGCGCGATCGAGGCTCCTCGAAGGGACCGAATCCGGGCAGTGCCCGTTCTTCAGCCCCGACGGGAAGGAGATCGCGTTCTTCGCGCAGGGCAAGCTGAAGGCAGTCCCGGTCGCGGGCGGCCGCGTCCGCGACCTGTGCGACGCGTCGTACGGGGTCGGCGGGACGTGGGGAAAGTACGGCATTGTCTACTCGCAGTCGTTCAATGAAGGCATCCGTCACGTCGAGACCATGGGCGGCCGCCCGGAGATGGTGACGACGCTCGACGGATCGCGACACGAGTCCGGTCACGTCTGGCCCGTGCTGCTCCCGGACGGCCGGCACTTCCTCTTCGTGTCGCGCACCACCGCCGACGAACCCTCGCGCATCGAGATCGGCTCGCTCGACAAGGAGCCAAGAAAAGTCGTCGTGGCGGCCGACGCGCTGGTCGGGTACGAGGCGCCGTGGCTCCTCTACGTGCGCGGCGGTGCGATCTACCGGCAGCCGTTCGATCCCGGAAACGGCACGGTGTCCGGGGAGCCTGCCGTCGTCATCGACGACTCGCACTACAGCGAAGTCTGGGGGTCGGCGGGCGCCACGGTCGCCGGCGACACGCTCGCGTGGGTTCCTCATCATCCGGAGAAGATCTCGGCCGACTGGTACGCGCCGAACGGTGCTCTGGTCGGTCATGCGTTCGACGGGGAGGATCTCACCGCGGCGCGGCTCTCGCCCGACGGGACGCGGGTCGCGCTCTCCAAGTTCGACCGATCACGCGGCGCAAAAGACATCTGGGTCCTCGAGCTGGCGCGGGGACTCATGACGCGGCTCACCAAGACCAACGCGGACGACGGGCTGGGCGGCTGGTTTCCCGACGGAACCCAGATCGCGTTCCAGTCCGACCAGCGCGGCGCGATCGGCATCTACCGCATTGCCGCCGACGGCTCCGGCGCTCCGGTCGTCGTTGCCTCGGATCCGGATCACGACGAGCTCCTCGGCAGCGTCTCTCCCGACGGGCGTACGGTCTACTTCGAACGGGAAGGCGGCCCGACCGGCCCCGACCTCTGGAGGGTGCCGGTGGGAGAGCCGGCGAAGAGCGCGCCATGGATTGCGACACCGGACAGCGAGGATGGGCCGCAGGTCTCACCCGACGGAAGGTGGGTCGCGTTCGTGTCTACCAAGTCGGGCTCGCGCGAGGTCTACGTCCGCGGTGTCGAAGGCGGACCGGTCGTGCAGGTCTCCCTCGACGGTGGCAGCGGCGCTCTTTGGGAGCGGGACGGGAAGGCGCTTCGCTGCCTGGGCACCGACTTTCGGATCCGGCGAGTGCCGATCAGCTTCTCGGGGGATCGCCCGATCCCCGGCGCGCCGGACCGAAGCGCCGACATGGTGGTCGATCGCGCTGTCGATGCATCGATCGGGCCCGACGGTCGCATCCTCCTGCTCCGCAACGTCTCGCCGCCGGAGGATGCGATCGTGATGCGTCTGGGATGGAAGTCGCGGCTTCGTTGAAGCGTCCCGCCCCCACGGGACGCTTCATGGCCGAAGGCTAGATCTGACCGCTGGGAACGCAGCCGGTCGCGTGGGCGCAGCTCGCGACGCAGCCGTTCGAGTACGTCACACCGTTCGAGCAGGTGACCGGCGCGTAGATGTCGGGACAGATGCAGCCGCCACCGCCGAACCGCGCGTGGGCCGGGGCGGACAGCGCGAAGACGCCCAGGACGAAGGTGGTGGAGAGGATCGAGCCGACCGCGAACTTGACGAAACGACGCATGGAAACCTCCTTGGGGGAAAAAAACGGCGGCGATTCTAACCCGATTCGACGTAGGTTGAGGCTGGCCGGAACCCGTGAGCCGCCTTCGGCGTAGGATGATGCGGAACAAGGGGGGGTCATGCGTACGCTCCGCTCGTTGAAATTCCTCTTCACCGCACCGTTCATCCTCGTCCTCTTGGTCGTCATCAACTGGATAACTTCGCCCGGCCACTGGTGGGTCCAGTGGGCGGCGCTCGGTCTCGGTATCGCGTGGGTCATCGCGCTCTTCCGGGTGATGCGGGCGCTGGTCCTCGTCGGCGGGCTCGCTGCGCTCGCCGCGTGGCTCGCGAACCGCGGCAAGACCAGCGGCACCGGACCGCTCGCCTAGGAGGCGCCATGAAGAAGATGCTCCTCGCCGCAACGATTGTCCTCGCCGCCTGCGGCACGCACCCGACGGCCCCCTTGAAGGGCGGGATCGCGCTTCCCTTCATCGAGAACGACTATGCCGGCGCGCTCACCAAGGCGCGCGAGGCGAAGCTGCCGATCTTCGTCGAGGTCTGGGCCCCGTGGTGACATAGCTGCCGCTACATGCGCGCCACGGTCCTCACCGACCAGGCGCTCGTGAAGCAGGCCGGGCGGTTCGTCTGGCTCTCGATCGATACCGAAGACGCGAAGAACGCACCCTACCTCGAGAAGTTCCCGTGGGAAGCGGTTCCGACCTTCCAGGTCATCAACCCCGCCGCCGAGACCGTCGCCTTTCAGTGGGTCGGCGCGTGCGACGCGAACGAGCTGGTCAAGCGCTTCGACGAAGGGGAGAAGGCCTTCCACGAGGCGAGCGCGAAGCCGGCCGCGCCGACAGGGGCCGACAGCGAGCTGAACGCGCTCGCGATGGCGGACAAGAACCAGGAGTGCGCGGAGAAGGCGCTGGCGTTGGCGCCGACCCTTCCGCCCGGCGCGATGAAGGCGAACGTCGTCTCGACCGGGCTCGACTGCGCTCTCGGCGCGAAGCCCGAGGAATCGCCGTGGCGCCCGGCGGCGCTCACGACCCTCGAGGCGGCGACGAAGGAGGCGCTCACGTACCCGGGCCTCCTCGACGACGACCGCTCGGCGCTCTACGGCGAGCTGGTCGACGCCCGCGACCGCCAGGACGACAAGGACGGCGGCAAGGCCGCGGCCGGTGCCTGGCTCGACTGGCTCGATCAGCAAGCGAAGAGCGCGCCGAGCTCCGAAGCCCGCGCCGCCCTCGACGGCTACCGGGTGAGCGCGGCGATCCGCGCGGCGGCGCCCGAGCGCGTGCTCGCCTCGATTCAGGCGTCGGAGCGCGAGCTGCCGAACGATTACAACCCGCCCGCTCGCCTCGCTTTGGTCTACCGCGAGATGGGGAAGTACGACGATGCGCTCGCGGCCTCCGACCGGGCGCTGGCCAAGGTCTACGGCCCACGCAAGATGACGATCCTGGACGCCCGCGCGACGATCTACGAGAAGAAGGGGGACGCCGCGAAGGCGAAGGCGACGCTCCAGGAGGCGCTCGACTACGCGAAGACCCTGCCCGCGCCGCAGCAGCCGAAGGGGATGATCAAGCGGATCGAGAAGAAGCTGAACGGGTGAATCGACAGAGTCAACAGTCAACAGTCGACAGTTGACAGCCCCCCAGCTGTCAACTGTCAACCGTCAACTGTGAACTGTCGACTTCCCGTCAATTCGGGCAGATCTGGTCGGTGCAGTAGATCGTCTGGCAGACCTTGTAAGACGAGGTCACACCCCAGTTGATCACCGAGCCACAGCAGCCGGTGCCGCGCGCGCCGACCGCTTTCTTGTGCGTGGCGTCGCTGTAGTAGGTGCAGACCGAGGTGCCGGCCTGCGAGCCGGGAAGCGTCGTCACGAACGCGACGATCCCGATGCCGAGCGCAACGGCAGCAATGAGCGAGCGAGTCCCTTTCATCGTGCGGATCCTCCTGTGAGAAAAAGCGTGTGCGGGAGGCTAACGTGCTCCGCCTTCCGGAGTCCAGCCGAATTCGCGATACCATGCGGCGTGCGGACGGTCGCCGGAACGAACGCGTGAAGACCGTTCAACGCGCGGCCGCGGCGTCAGCCGCCGCCACCGCTCTCCTCGTCGTATGCATCGTGGCCCCGCCGGAGGTGTACGGCCTCGGCCTCGCCGCGTCCGGCATCCTCGTCGCGATCGCGGCGGCGACGTCGTCGGCACGGAGCGCGGTCTCCGCGTCATCGCCGTGGGTCTGGGCCGGGCTCGTCGCGGCCGCCTTCGCCGTGCGCATCGCGATCGCGCCCGGAGCGGCGGTCGAGCCGGTGGTCGTTATGCTGCTGGCAGCGATGGCGGGAATCGCGGCTGCGGCGGCACCGGTGCCGCTCGACCGCGCCGGTGGCGCGATCGCCGCCGCCGTCGCGCTCGTCGGCGCGCGCGCTCTCTACGAAGCAGCGGTGGGGCTCTCGGCGTCGGCCGGCGTCGAGAGCGATGCCGCGATCGCGAACCGGCTCTCGCAGGGCCGGCCCTACGCGGGGTTCGTGACGCCCGCCGCGCTCGGATGCTTCCTGGTCATGGCGCTGCCGTGCGTCGTCCTCTGGGCGCGCGAGCGGCGGGGTCTCATGCGGATCGCGGGGACGGTTTCGGCGATCGCGGGAACGGCGGCGCTCCTCGCGACGCGATCGGTGACGGCCATGGCGGCGCTCGGCGGCGCCGTCGCGCTCGCCGCGGTGTCGCGGCGCGTGTCCACGCGTCTCGTCGTCGTCGCGGGCATCGTGCTCGGCCTCGGGATCGGTGCCGCCGCGCTCGTGCGCCCGGACGCCGTCACCGCCCCGTTCCGCGCCGACAGTCCGTGGCGCCTCCGCGCGGGAAACGTGCGCATCGCCCTCGAGATCGCGCGCGACCACCCGCTCCTCGGCGCCGGGCCCGCCGGCTACGGCGAGGCGTTCCCCGCCTACCGGCAGCCCGGCGACAACGAGTCGCAGCACGCGCACGATCTCCCGGCGGAGCTGATCGCGGACTTCGGAATCCCCGCGGGGCTCGTGATGAGCGCGGTGTTCTTCATACTCTTCCTCGGGCCGCTCCTGAGAAGAGGGAACAGCTTCCGAAGCTCCGGGGAGGGAGTTTCGGAAGCTGTCCCCTCCGGGTTCGCGGTCGGGCTCGCCGCGTTCGCGCTCCACAACCTCGCCGACTTCACGGCGTTCATGCCGTCCTTGCTCCTCATCGCGGCGGTCGCGCGCGGGTGGCTCGCCGAGCCTCGCGCCGAGGGCGAGGAAGCGGCGCCGGCGGGCCGCCTCGCGTGGAGCGTGCTGGCGGTCGTGCTCGCCGCGGTCGCGGCGGGCGCCGGTCTCTCGCGCGAGGCGCTTCACGACGCGCGGCAGGCGGCGATCGCGGGGGACCGGCCCGCGGCGGCCGCCGGCGCTGCTCGAGCGGAGAAGCTCGCGCCCTGGGATCCCGACCCGGCGCAGTTCTCCGCGGAGGCGGCGCTCGCGTCGCAGCCCCCCGACGCGGCGGCCGCGCTCGCGGTAGCCGAGCGCGCGGTCGGCCTCGCACCGCAGCGCGCGTCGGTACGGCGGACGCGGGCCCACGCGCTCGCGGCGTCGGGCGATACGGCGGGCGCCTACGCCGATCTCGTCGAAGCTTCGCGCCTCTACCCGATGCAGCCGGCCTACGCGACCGAGCGCGACGGCCTCGGCGTCTCGCTTCAGAGCGCCGCCCGGGGAGCGTCGCATTGAGCGGCGTGTTGCGGATGGCGGCGGTCGCGCTCGTCATCGCGGTCGCCACGCTCGGCGAGGGCGGGGCGTCGGCCGCGTCGCTCGTCGTTCAACACGTCCTGATCGCGGCCTTCGCCGTCGGCGCGGTCCTCGTCCGGCGTGAGGCGCGGTTCCACGTGTCGCCTCGCGTTGCCGCCGCGTGGCTCGTATTCGCAGCGCTCGTCGCGGCCGGCGCGCTCGCCGCACCCTACGCCTACGGTGCGTGGCTCGTCGTCGTCGAGATCGGCGCGTTCGGCACGCTTGTCTCTCTCGCCGCCGCCGATCCGCAGGCGTGGGCGCGCGTCGTCCCCCCTGCCGTCGCCGCGCTCGGCGCGCTCCACGGCATCGTCGCGATCTTCGAGAAGGTGAGAGGCGACGCGCGGCCGGCGTCGACGTTCCTCAACACGAACCACCTCGGCGCGTGGCTCTCGGCGGCGTTCCTCGTCGCCGCCGGCACGGCGGTGGCGCACCGCGCGGCGCGGCGCCTCGCCGGGGCGTATGCGGCCGCGGCGATCGTGGCGCTCGCCGGCGTCGTCGTCACCGGCTCGCGCGGAGCGGCCCTCGGCCTCGCCGTCGGGGCCGCGGCGCTCGGGGCGTCGTTGTGGCCGTCGCTCTCGGGGCGCGCACGGCGTGCCACGATCGCGGCCGGCGCCGCCGTCGTGCTCGCCGCCGCCGGCGGTGTCGTCCTCCGGTTCCGCAGCGACGACGACCCGTACCGCTTCTACCGCGTGCGGATCTGGACCGCGTCGGTGCACGCGCTCGCGGCGTCGCCGTGGGCCGGCACCGGGCCCGGCCAGTTCGCCGCCGCCGCGGCGAACTTCAACTTCCCCGCGGATGGGACGCCGCTCCGGTTCGAGCGCAGCTTCCGCACGCCTCACTCCGACCTCCTGCGCGCGTTCGTCGAGTTCGGCGCACCGGCCGGGGTCGCCGCGCTCGTCGCGCTTGCTCTCCTCGTGGAGGAGACGACGCGGCGCCGGCGTGACCGGAGCGCCACGATCGCTCCGGCGGCCGCCGCGCTCGTCGCCCTCGGCGCGCAGGCGCTCGTCGACGATCTCACGAGCCGTCCCGCGCTGGCGCTCCTCGCGGCCGCGCTCGCAGGCCCGCTCCTCGCCCGGGAGCGCTCCGCGCCTCCTGCGGCCTGGCGCATTCCGGCGGCGCGGCTCGCGGCGGTCCTCGTCTTCGCCGCGCTCGGTCCCGCCGAGATCGCCGGCTACCTCGCCTGGAAGGACGTAGCGGTTCTCCCGCGCGGGCCGCTCTCGCCTCCGGGGCTGGCTCGACTCGAGCAAGCGATCGCCTGGAATCGCTGGGCGGCGGATCCATGGGCGCGCCTCGCCGCGCACCACGCCGGCGATGGAAAGACATGGACCCTGGACGCGTACGCGGCGGCGCGCGAAGCCGCGGGGCACGCGGCGCGCCTCCAGCCGCGGGACGCCTTCTACGCCCGCGAGGCGGCGCGCGTCGAGGCGCGGGCCTGTCTCACGATCCTCCCGTTCGCCTCCGTCCGCGACGGCGCGATCGCGCTCTACGAGAACGCGGCATCGCTCGCGCGGACCGACGCGACGATCCCGCTCGAGCAGGCGCGCTTCCTCCTCCGCGCGGGCGATCCTGCCGGCGCGAGGCGCGCCGCGGAGAGCGCGCTCAAGCTCGAGCCGGGGGCCGCGGCGGGGCACCTCTGCCTCGCCGAGGCGCTTGCGGCCGCCGGTCAGGCGAGCGCCGGAGAGGCGCGGCGCCAGCTCGACGAGGCGGTCCGGCTCGCGCTTCCCGGCGGTGCGGTGCCGTCGTCGCCTTACGGCGCTTCGATGCGGACGGTCGATCCGGCGGAAGCCGACTCCCTCAGAAGGATCCTGGAAGGAGGAATGCCCTGAGCCTGCGCATCTCGGTCCTCACGGCGACCTACAACCGCGCCTCGACTCTGCCGCGTGTGTGGGAGAGCCTGCGCGCGCAGACCTGGCGGGAGTTCGAGTGGATCGTCATCGACGACGGATCGACGGACGGGACGCGGGCATTGATCGAGGAGTACGCGGCGCGCGCGGAGTTCCCGGTCTACTACGAGCGGCAGGAGAATCGCGGGAAGCACGTCGCGATCAACCGCGCGGCAGCCGTCGCGCGCGGGGAGCTGGCGGCGATCCTCGATTCCGACGACGCCTGCGTCCCCAAGGCACTCGAGCGGTTCGCCTACTACTGGACGACGATCCCGGAGGAGCGGCGGCCCCTCTTCTACGCGATCGTCTGCCACTGCGCCGACCCGTCGGGGCGGCGCATCGGAGGGTCGTTCCCCTGGGAGATCGTCGACGCACGCGGCCTCGACGCGCGGTACGTGTGGAAGGTCCCCGGGGAGAAGTGGGGCGCGGTCCGGACCGATCTCCTCCGGTCGCACCCGTTCCCGGAGGATCGCGACCGCACGCTCGTTCCTGAAAGCCTGGTGTGGGACCGCCTCGCGCAGAGGTACCTCGCCCGCTTCGTCAACGAGGATCTGCGCATCTATCATCTGACCCCCGGCGCGACGTCGCTCGGCTCGTCGGGCGATCCCGCGAGCCATCCCTGGGGGCGCATGGAGCAGCACCGCCTGGTCATCGACGAGCAGCTCGAGTACTTCCGCCAGGCCCCGCTCGCCTTCGCGGCCGCGGCGGCCCACTACGTCCGCTTCGCGCGCCACGCGGGCCTGTCGGGGCGCGAGCAGCGCAAGGCGCTCGCGCACCGGGGGGCGAAGCTGCTCCGCTTCGCCGCGGCGCCGTTCGGCCTCGCGGCGTTCCTCTACGACCGAGGGCGGCGGTGGATGCGCCGCTCGTGATCTTGCGGGCGATCACGACACGTCTCCCGAGGATTCGCGGCGCCGGGATCGTCGGGAACTGGGCGCGCGACTTCTACGCGCGCCGGCCGCGGCCGCGTGTCGTCGCCGACGTCCTCGGGCTGCGCATGACGCTCGATCCGATGGAGAACGTCGACGGCTCGCTCCTCTTCTTCCCGCACCTCTACGACCATCGCGAGATCGCGGCGCTTCTCGACGCGCTCCCGAAGGACGGCGTCTTCGTCGACGTCGGCGCTCACATCGGGTTCTACGCGCTCCAGGCCGCGCGCCGCATCGGCGCCGGAGGCCGGGTCGTCGCGATCGAGGCCGATCCCAAGACCGCCACGCATCTCGCCGAGAACGTGGGCCTGAACCCGGGACTCCCGGTGACGGTCGTTGCGGTCGCGGTGTCCGACGAAGAGGGGACGGCGCGCCTCGGCCTGAACACCGCCGGAAACCGCGGCGGCAACTCGCTCCTCGCCACCGGCAGCCGGGCGATCGACGTTCCATGCCGTCCGCTTGCCGCGATCCTCGCCGACGCGGGGTTGACCCACGTCGACGGGATGAAGCTCGACGTCGAGGGGATGGAGTTCCGTGTCCTGCGCCGCTTCCTCGCCGATGCCACGGAGGCGATGAAGCCACGCATCGTCGTGCTCGAGCATCAGAGCCATTTCGTGGACGCCGGGGGCGGCGACGCGAACGCGCTCCTCGAGAGCGCCGGGTACCGGTGCGCGCTGAGGACGAGCATCAACCGGGTCCTGGTGCGCCCTTGACCGAAGGCTGGCGCGACAAGCTGGTCCGCCGCGCGGGAGGCGGCCTTCTGCCCGCGATCGCGATGGTCGCTGCCAGCGCCGCGGCGACGCGGGTGGCGGCGACGATCAAGGACCTCGTCGTCGCGCGGCGCTTCGGCACGTCCGACGCCCTCGACGCGTTCCTGATCGCTTTCGCGCTGCCGGTCTTCTTCGCGGGGACCTTCCGGAGCGCGTTCTACTCCGCCTTCGTCCCGCGCTTCCTGGAGGTGCGTGCGCGGCGCGGACCCGACGCGGGGACCGCGCTCCTCGCCGAGGCGGCGACACCGCACCTCTTGATCCTGGCGGGGCTCGCCGGAAGTCTCGCGCTCTTCGCCTCGCCGATCATCGCGGTCGTGGCGCACGGATTCTCCGATGAGAAGCGCGCGCTCGCGCGGGCGCTCCTCGTGGCGCTCGCGCCGTTCGTCGTCCTCGACGGCGCGTCGGGGATCTACACCGCGGCGCTCAACGCACGCGGCCGTGTCGTCGCGGCGGCCCTCCTCGCGACGATTCCGCCGCTCGTCACGCTCGGCACCGTGGCGGTGCTCGCCTCTCGCGCGGGGGCGTACGCGCTGGTCCTGGGGAGCCTGGCCGGCGCCGTGCTCGAAGCGACGGCCGCGATGGCGGCGGTGCGGGCCACCGGGGTCGGCGTCCTCCCCGCGCTCTCTCGCCCCGGGCCCGAGGCCGCGGGCGTGCTGCGCGGCTTTACGATCCTCGCGGGAGGCGGCCTCCTCATGTCCGCGAACGCTGTGATCGATCAAGCGATGGCGGCGACCGCGGGGCCGGGGAGCGTCGCCGCGATCGGCTTCGGCGCGAAGGTCCCGGCGGCGCTCGTCGGCCTCGCGGGCCTGGCGCTCGCGACGACGACCCTTCCGCACTACGCCTCGCTCGCCAGCGAGCGGCGCTTCGACGAGATGGCGTCGGGATTGAAGCGCCACGCGACCCGCATCGCGCTCGTTTCGGCCGCGGGCGCCGCGGCGCTCGCTCTCATTTCCCGGCCTCTCGTGCGCCTGCTCTTCGAGCACGGCTCGTTCACCGCCGCCGACACCGCCCGCGTCGCCGCGATCCAATCGCTGTACGCTCTCCAGCTCCCCGGCTACCTCGTCGGAATCGTCGCCGCGCGGCAGCTGAACGCGCTCGGGCGCGATCGCGCCATCCTCGTGGTCGCCGCAACGAACTTCGTGCTCAACGCGGCGGGCAATTGGGTCTTCCTCCACTGGATCGGCGTACCCGGGATCGCGCTCTCGACGTCGCTCTTCTACTCCATCGGTGCGGTCGTGCTGCTTCTGACGTGCCGGAAGGCGTTGCGCGAGAAAAGACGGTCGATCGTCGACAGTTGACGGTCGACGACCCGCTTCACACGCGGTGCGCCTCGCGCCACGACTGGAGCATGAGGACGTCCCACAGGTAGTAGTGCCACTGCCGGCCGCCGCCGAGGTGCTCGCGCCACTTCGCGCGGATCGGGGCGGGGTCGAGCATCCCGTCACGGAGGCGTGTCTCGCCGAGGAGCGATTCGGCCCAGTCGCGAAGGGGTCCGCGCAGCCACTGATCGATCGGGAGGCCGAACCCCATCTTCGGCCGGTCGATGAGATCGGCCGGCAGGTAGCGCTCGAGGACACGGCGCAGCGCCCATTTCGTCTCGCCGCTGCGCGCCTTGAGCGCCAAGGGCATCCGCCACGCCAGCTCGAGGATGCGGTGATCGAGGAGCGGCACGCGAGCCTCGAGGCCGAGGCTCATGCTCGTGCGATCGACCTTCACCAGGATGTCGTCGGGGAGATACGCGAGCGCGTCGTCGAGCATGAGCGGGTGGATCGCGTCCTTGAACGCCGGGACGGGGAACTCGTCGGCGAGGCGGGAGAGCGGCCGCGCGCCTTCGACCATCGCCTCGGCGTTCTTCCAGTGCGACATGAGGTCGAGGTAGAGCGCCTTGTCGCCGGAGAGCGCCACGAGCTCCGCCGCCTTGTGGATCTTGTCGCCGGCGGCGCCGCCGCTGCCATAACGCTTGAGCCAGGGGTCGGCGAAGCCGAGAAGGCGGTTCGCGGCGCCGACGGGAACCGCACGGAGGAGCCCGGCGACCGCGGGGCGGGCGATCCGCGGCACGCGTCCGAACGTTCGCCGGAGATCGCCGTGGAGCGCATAGCGCCGGTACCCGGCGAACGTCTCGTCGCCGCCGTCGCCCGACAGGGCGACGGTGACGTGACGGCGCGCCAGCTCGCACACGAGGAGCGTCGGCACCTGGGACGAATCGGAGAACGGCTCGTCGAAGATCGAGGCGATGCGCGGCACCGCGGCGAGGCAATCGGCGGCGCTGACCACCGCTTCGGTGTGC
>DASUCV010000014.1:0-117500 GCA_036275915.1 Candidatus Polarisedimenticolaceae bacterium
TACCCCTCACACACTCCTCAACCTTGGGAGTGTGTGAGGGGTAGCACCCTTCTCTCTTGGGGTGACCTTCGTCTCTAGAAGAAAAAGCAGAATGTCCCCATTAGAATGTCCGGCCTTCGCAAAGGAGATCCGATGGCGACCGTGGGGATCCTCACAGGGGGCGGCGACGCGCCGGGCTTGAACGCGGTGATTCGCGCCGTCGTGCGCCGGTCGCTGCCGCGCGGTTACCGGATGCTCGGCCTCCGGCACGGCTGGAAGGGTCTCCTCGAGAAGGACACGGTGGAGCTCGATTCGCACGCCGTCTCCGGCATCCTCCATCGCGGCGGCACGATCCTCGGCACGTCGCGGACGAACCCGTACAAGTCGCAGGACCAGGCGAAGAAGGCCGAGGAGAACTTCCGCGCGCTGAAGCTCGACGCGCTCGTCGCGATCGGCGGGGAGGACACCCTCGGCGTCGCGGCCAAGCTGTCGGCCGCGGGGTTCCCCGTCGTCGGCGTGCCGAAGACGATCGACAACGACCTGTCGGGCACCGACATGACGTTCGGGTTCGACACGGCGGTGGCGATCGCGACCGAGGCGATCGATCGCCTCCACTCGACCGCCGAGTCGCACGACCGCGTCATCGTCTGCGAGGTCATGGGTCGCCACGCCGGGTGGATCGCCCTGCACGCGGGGATGGCGGGCGGCGCCGACTACACGCTCGTCCCGGAGCGGCCGATCGATCTCGAGGCGGTGTGCGCCGCGATCCTGCGCCGCCGCGAGCGCGGACTGAACTTCTCGATCATCGTCGCCGCCGAAGGGGCGGAGATGGCCGAAGGGGCGGTGACGAAGGACGCCGAGAAGGACGCCTTCGGCCACGTGAAGCTCGGCGGGATCGGCGCGCGGCTCGCCGAGGCGATCGAGAGGAGGACCGGGTGCGAGACGAGGTCGGTCCAGCTCGGCCACGTGCAGCGCGGCGGCACGCCGACGGCGTTCGACCGCTGGCTCGGCTCGCGCTACGGCCTCCTCGCCGCCGACCTCGTCCACGAGAAGCGCTTCGGCATGATGGCGGCGTTCACGGGGGGCGAGTTCAAGGCCGTTCCGCTCGGCGTCGTCAAGGACTTGAAGACCGTGCCCGCGGAGACGATCGACCTCGCCGCCGCCCTCTTCGCCTGAAGGAGAACGGATGTCCGAGCTGCGTCACGACCCGCTGTCGAAGCGATGGGTGATCATCGCGGGGGAGCGGAGCCGCCGCCCCGAGGACCTTTCCGCGCCGGAGGCGGCGCCTCACGACCGTGGCTTCTGCCCGTTCTGCCCCGGAAATGAGGACAAGACCCCTCCCGAGATCGCCGCGCGCCGCCCGAACGGGGGCCCGGCGAACGGCTCGGGATGGACGGTCCGGATCATCCCGAACAAGTACCCCGCGCTTTCCATCGAAGGCGACCTCGCACGGCAGGGGATGGGGCTCTACGACAAGATGCGCGGGGTCGGGGCGCACGAGGTCGTCGTCGAGTCGCCCCAGCACGACCTCCACGTCGCCGACATGGACCTACCGCAGCTCGAGGACGTGCTCGCGATGTGCCAGGACCGTATCCGCGACCTGGCGCGCGATCCGAGATTCAAATACGTCCTGCTCTTCAAGAACCACGGGGTGGCGGCGGGCGCGACGGTCGCGCACCCCCACATGCAGCTCATCGCGACGCCGGTGACCCCGCGCGCGATCGCGGTCGAGCTCGAATCGGCCCGCGAGCACTTCCACCTGAAGGAGCGCTGCATCTTTTGCGACCTCATCCAGCAGGAGATCGACGCCCGCGAGCGGATCGTCTCGATGGACGAGCATTTCGTCGTCATGACGCCGTTCGCCTCGCGCTTCCCCTTCGAGCTCCTCGTCATCCCGCGCCCGCACAATCACGCCTTCACCGACGAGCCGCGCGACCGCATGGCGGCCTTGGCGAGGACCCTGAAGGAGACACTGGCGCGCCTGAAGAGCGTCCTCCGGGATCCTCCCTACAATTTCGTCCTCCACGCCGCGCCGAACACCGACACCCTCGTCAGGCGGCGCCATTTCTGGGACACGCTCGCCTTCGATTTCCACTGGCACATCGAGATCCTGCCCCGCCTGACCCGCGTCGCCGGCTTCGAGTGGGGGACCGGCTTCTATGTGAACCCGACCGCTCCGGAAGAGGCCGCCGCTTTCCTTCGCGATGCCGTGATCTGAGCGGGTGTCGCGGGTACAATCGTAGCTTCCGCAGGAGGGGGATCAGCCGTGGCCGCTACCGGCGCGCGATCGACGCGCAGGAGAGGCGATGGAGACCGGTCCGCAGCAGCTCGACGAGCATGCCCGCTTCGAGGCGTTCTTCCCCGGAAGCGCGGATGACTTCCTGCGGCTCCTCGGCGCGTGGTCGATCCCGTTCGCGCTCCTCGACGACCGCGGCGCGATCCTCTTCTGGAACCGAGGCGCCGCGCGCTTCTATGGGCGAGCCGAAGACGAGGTCCTGGGGCACCCGTTCGCGGAGATCGTCGCCGAGGTCGCGCGCGTGCCGCAGGCTCCGGTGCCGGGAGTCCGGACGCAGCGTTACGAGGCGTCGCACCGGAGGGCGTCGGGGGAAGATCTCGCCGTCATCGTGACCCGTACCGAGCTGTCGGCCCCCGACGGCACGGAGGGCGCGTTCGTCCTCGTCACCGACCTGACCGCGAACAAGCGGCTCGAGCGCGGGCTCGCGCGCCGCGTCGCGCAGCTCTCGGTCATCCGCGAGATCGGCGAGTGCCTTCAGTCGGCGATGGGCCTCGAGCAGATCCTGAGGACGATCCTCGTCGGCGCCACGGCGAGCCAGGGCCTGAGGTTCAACCGCGCGTTCCTGCTGCTCGTCGACGAGCGCCGGGGCGAGCTGCGCGGGCGGGAGGCGATCGGTCCCGCCGATGCCGGCGAGGCGCAGCGGATCTGGTCGCGCCTCGCGGCCTCCTCGCACACGCTCCGCGAGCTGGTCGATCAATTCGAGGGCGAGGTCGACGGCGCGCCGTCGCGGGTCCTGGCGATCGCGCGCCAGCTCGTCGCGAAGCTCGACGACGAGGACGCGTTCGTGATCCGGGCGCTCCGGCGCCACGCGACGACGCGGGTCGAGAGCGGCCGCGTGCTCGGCGTCGACGAGCCGGTCCCCGAGCGGATCACCCAGATTCTGGGCATCGACACCTTCGTCGCCGTCCCGCTGACCGCCGAGGGGAGGCCGGTCGGCCTCCTCCTCGCGGACAACGCGATCACGGGGCGCGGGATCGCCGGCGAGGACATCGCGATCCTCGAGCTCTTGGGCCTCCAGGCGGCGCACGCGATCGAGAGGGCGCGCCTCACCGACGAGCTGGCGCGCCAGGTCGCCTCGCTCGCCGCCGCGACGCAGGAGCTCCGCCAGAACCAGGAGCGGATGGTCCTGAACGAGCGCCTCTCGGCGATCGGCGAGATGGCGGCCCACGTCGCGCACGAGATCCGGAACCCGCTCGTCGCGATCGGCGGCTTCGCCCGCTCGCTGCTCGAGCGCGCCCCGCGGGACCGCGAGACGACGGACGCCCTGGCGATCATCGTCGACGAGGTCCGGCGCCTCGAGTCGATCGTCCGCGACGTCCTCGACTTCTCGCGCCCCGCGTCGCCGAAGATCGCTCCGGTCGACATGAGCCGCCTCGTCCTCGAGGCCTACGAGCTGCTCCGCGGCGAGATGGATCACGCCGGGATCCAGGCGTCGGTCGAGGACGCCGACGTGCCCGACGCGGCGGTCGACCGTGACCAGCTCTTCCAGGCGATCGTCAACCTGCTGAGGAACGCCGTCCACGCGATGCCGCGCGGCGGCTCGATCCGGGTGCGCCTCCGCCGGTTCCCGCACGGCGTCGAGGTGGCGATCGCGGACACCGGCATCGGCATGTCGGAGGAGATCCAGGCGCACGCCCTGGAGCCGTTCTACACCACGAAGCACGACGGATCGGGTCTCGGCCTGACGATCGCGTCGCGCATCGTCCGGGACCATCACGGCGAGATCCGGATCAAGAGCAAGGAAGGCGAGGGAACGACGGTCCTGCTGCGTCTCCCCGCCGTACCGGAGGGCGACGATGTCTAAGATTCTGGTCATCGAAGACGAGAAGAACTTGCGTATCCTGTACAAGCAGGACCTGGAGCGTGACGGGTTCGAGGTGGTGACCGCGGCGACGGCGCGGGAAGGACTGGCGATGATCGAGAGCGAGGAGCCCGATCTGGTCGTGATGGACATCCGCCTTCCGGGCATGGACGGCCTGGAGGCGATGAGCCATCTCCTCGACCGGCGGCCGAAGCTCCCGATCGTCCTCAACTCCGCCTACTCGTCCTACAAGGACAGCTTCATGAGCTGGTCGGCGGATGCGTACGTCGTCAAGTCGGCCGACACGGGGGATCTGCGCGCGCGCGTCCGAGAGCTCGTGACCGCGCGCGCCGGGGCTTGATGACGCATCGGCGGCGGACGATTCTGGGGGACGCGCTCGCGATCGTGATGGCCGGCGGCCAGGGCGAGCGCCTCTATCCGTTGACGCGCGACCGGGGGAAGCCCGCGGTGCCGTTCGGCGGCACCTACCGGGTCATCGACTTCACCCTGTCGAACTGCCTCAACTCGGGGCTCCGGAAGATCTACGTCCTGACGCAGTACAAGTCGGGGAGCCTCGAGCGCCACGTCCGCATCGGCTGGGGGCCGCTCTTTTCCGACGAGCTGGACGAGTACATCCAGTGCGTCCCCCCGCAGCTCCGCATCGGCCAGCGCTGGTACCAGGGGACCGCCGACGCGGTCTACCAGAACGTCTACCTGCTCGAGCAGGAGCGGCCTCGCTACGTCCTTATCCTCTCCGGCGACCACGTCTACAAGATGGACTACGCCAAGCTCATCGAGTTCCACGAGGAGAAGGGCGCGATCGCGACCGTGGCCGCCGTCGAGGTGCCGGTCGGCGACGCGTCGTCGTTCGGCGTCATCGCCGTCGACGAGGAGAACCGCATCACGCGCTTCGAGGAGAAGCCCGCGACCCCGACGCCGGTCCCCGGACGGCCCGACACGGCGCTCGTCAACATGGGCGTCTACGTCTTCGACACCGACACGCTCGTCCGCGCGCTCGCCGCCGACGCGCGCCAGGAGAGCCGGCACGACTTCGGCCACGACATCCTCCCCGGCCTCGTCCCCGGCGGCGGGCTCTTCGTCTACCCGTTCGTCGACGAGAACAAGAAGAGCGCGCGCTACTGGCGCGACATCGGCACGCTCGACTCGTACTACGAGGCGAGCATGGACCTCGTCGCCGTCGAGCCGGTGTTCAACCTCTACGACAAGGAGTGGCCGATCCGCACGATGGCGCGCTACCTGCCCCCGGCGAAGACCGTCTTCGCCCAGGAGGAGCCCGGCGGCCGTCTCGGCATCGTGCTCGACTCGCTCGTCTCGGGCGGCGTCATCGTGAGCGGCGGACGCGTGGAGCGGTCGGTCCTCGGCCCCGAGGTCCGCGTCAACTCCTACGCCAAGGTCGCCGACTGTGTGCTCATGGACGGCGTCGACGTCGGCCGCCACGCACGGTTGACGAAGGCGATCGTCGACAAGGGCGTCCGCGTCCCGCCGCACTTCGTCGTCGGCGAGAACGCGGAGGACGACAAGAAGCGCTTCCAGGTGACACCGTCAGGCGTCGTCGTGATCCCGCGCGAAGCGCTTCTGGACTAAGAGGGGACAGCTTCCGAAACTCCCTCCCTTACTTTGGGTGAGTTTCGGAAGCTGTCCCCTCTGCTCTGCTACCATCCTCGGCCGGTCGCACCGAGGAGACCCCATGGCGTTGCACGACGTCGTCATCATCGGATCCGGCCCCGCGGGCCTCACCGCGGCGCTCTACACGGCGCGCGCGAACCTGATGCCGGTCGTCGTCGAAGGGCTTCTCGCGGGCGGCCAGCTCATGCAGACGACCGAGGTCGAGAACTACCCCGGCTTCCCCGGCGGGATCATGGGCCCGGAGCTGATGGAAAAGTTCAAGCTCCAGGCCGCGCGCTTCGGCACGACGTTCATTCCGGGGGACGCCGAGAGCGTCGACTTCACCAAGCGCCCGTTCAAGATCGTCACCGAGAACGGCCCGATCGAAGCGAAGTCGGTCATCATCGCGACCGGCGCGTCACCGAAGACCCTCGACGTTCCCGGCGAGAAGGAGTACGCCGGCCGCGGCGTCTCGTACTGCGCGACCTGCGACGGCTTCTTCTTCCGCAACGAGGAGATCGTGGTCGTCGGCGGCGGCGACACCGCGATGGAAGAGGCGAACTTCCTCACACGCTTCGGCGCGCGAGTGACCGTCGTCCACCGGCGCGACAGCTTCCGCGCCTCGAAGATCATGGCCGAGCGCCTCCTCGCGAATCCGAAAGCTCGCGTCCTCTGGAACTCGGCGGTCGCCGAAGTCAAAGGCGACGGCAAGGTCGTCTCGACCGTCGCGGTGAAGAATCTGAAGACGGGTGAGGTCTCCGACGAACCGTGCAAGGGATTCTTCGTCGCGATCGGCCACATGCCGAACACCGCGATCGTGAAGACGATCCTCCCGCTCGACGCCGAGGGCTACATCGAGCTCGACGGGCCGTCGTCCTACACGAACATCGAAGGTGTCTTCGCCGCCGGCGACGTGCACGACCACGTCTACCGCCAGGCCGTCACCGCCGCCGGCGCCGGCTGCCGTGCCGCGATCGATTGCGAGCGCTGGCTCGCCCACGTGGCTGCGCACGCCGAGACGCGCTAGGACGAACGTACCACCGGTGGTACGCGGGGTTTCCTACCGCGTGCGACTCGCGGCCACGAGCCGCGGCAGCGCGCGCGCTCCCAGCGCAGTTGAAAGAAACGACATCGCGAGCGAAGCCGGCAACGCGTGCTGGAAGAGCCGGCCGATGAGACGGGTGCGCCGGGTCGCCGGAGCGAAGGCTCGGTGCCAAACGCGTTCCCATCCCCGCGCCGCGACGTCGTTCAAACCTCCTCTGGCCGCTGCGTCGAGGACGAACGGGAGCGCCATCTCGGCGCCCAGAAGCGCGTGGGACATCCCTTCGCCCGAGAAGGGATCGACGGTTCCCGCCGCGTCGCCGACGAAGAGGGCGCCCGATGACGCGGCGCGACGCGTCCCGAAACGAAGGGGCCCGACGGTCTTCCATCCCGAGATCGGGGAGAGTCCGCGCAGGCGCTCGGCGAGCAGCGGATTCGTCATCATACGCTCGCGCAGGAGGCGATCGGGCTTGCCGCCCGAGCGATGGAGCGCGCGCACCGTCGCGATGAGCGCGAGGTTCAGGCGGCCGCCCTCCACGGGACCTAGGCCCGCGTAGCCGCCTTCGAAGACGAAGAGCTCGATGCGGCCGCCGAGACCGCTCGTGGCGTCGGGAAAATGAGCTTGGAACCCGAACCACGATCGCGACGTCGTCTTGAGCGGATCGCCGTGACGCGGATGAAGGGCGCGTTGAAGCACCGATCGCCTTCCATCCGCGGCGACGACGATCGGCGCCCGGTAGCGCCCACGCTTCGTCGTCACTCCGCTCACGCGTCCACCGTCGACGATCGGCGCGGTCACCGCAGTCTCCTCGTGAACGGCTGCGCCGCGAGCCGCTGCGGTCCGGAGAAGAAGCTCGTCCATGACGGCACGTGTGATGCCGATCCCGGACTGCGGAAGTGGTGACGACGCCGAGCGTCCCGCGGCGTCGGCGAGGAGGCACGCGCTCATCGCGGCCGCGCCGGCCTTCTCGATCGTGGGCAGCACGCCGAGGCGGTCGAGGACGGTGCAGCCCTCCGCCGAGAGGAACTCGCCGCACACCTTGTCGCGGGGGAAGCGCTCGCGCTCGAGGACGATGACGCGCGCGCCCTTCGCGGCGGCGAGGGCCGCGAGCGTGCTCCCCGCGGGGCCTCCGCCGACGACGAGGACGTCGGCGTCGCTCACGCGGGCACCTCGAGGAGGAGCCGGTACGGCCAGCGGTCGCGCACGGCGGCACGCTCGCCGCCGGCGTCCTTCGCGATCGCCGCCAGCTCGGCCTTCGTGAACCCGCGGAGCACCGACAGGGGCGCGTCGTGCACGAACATCGGGTGGCGCCGCGTCAGGCGCGCGCCGAGCCAGATGAACGCCCACGGAATGCCGTGGCGCTCGAGATCGTTCACGAGGACGGCGCGGCGCGCGATCCGCCGGAACTCGCGGATGAGACGGACGGCGTCGGCGTGGACGAAATGGTGGAGGAACATCGACGCGGTGACGACGTCGAAGGCGCCGTCGGCGAACCCGGTCGCGAAGGCGTCGGCTTCGCGGATCGTGATCGAGGGCTCGCCGGCTGCGGCGCTCGCCGCCAGGGCCGCGGTCGATGGGTCGCGGTCGATCCCCACGATCTCGACGCGGCGGCCGAAACGCGCCGCGTCCTGGACGATCGCCATGGGGAGGTCGGCGCCGCCGGTGCCCACGTCGAGGATGCGCGTCGTGCCGTCGGCGCGCAGGTAGGGGCGCACGGCCTCGACGACGACGCGCGAGCCGCCGAGCCAACGGTTGACCTTGCGGATGTCCGCGAGCGCGCCGGCGAGGTCTTCCTTGCGGTTGTCCGGGCGGTCCATCCACTCGGGGTCGTGACGCCGCGCGGGGACGAGCACGGCGGGATCAGGCGGCGTCGGCGCGGAGGACGAGGGCGGCGTTCTTCGAGCCGAAGCCGATGCAGTTGCAGAGCACCGTCTCGGCTCGCCGCTCGCGTCCGGCGCCGGGGATGACGTCGAGATCGCACTCGGGATCGGGGACCTCGCGGTTGATCGTCGGCGGCAGGAACGAGTCGCGCATCGCGAGGATCGACACGGCGACGCCGCCCGCGCCGCACGCCCCCTGCGGATGGCCGATCATCGACTTCAGACTCGAGGCGGGGATGTCCGCCGCGCGCGCGCCGAAGACGCGCTTGACCGCGCGCGTCTCGATGCGGTCGTTGAGCTGCGTCGACGTGCCGTGGAGGTTCAGGTAGTCGACGTCGGAGGGCCCGATGCCGGCGTCTTCGAGAGCGAGGTTCATCGCGCGCGCGGGCTCCTCGCCGTTCTCGTCGAGGCGCACGCGGTGGAACGCCTCGCAGGTCGCGCCGTAGCCCAGGATCTCGGCGTAGACGCGGGCGCCGCGTGCGCGCGCGCGGTCGCGCTCCTCGAGGACGAGCATCCACGAGCCCTCGGCGAGGACGAAGCCGTCGCGGTCCTTCGAGAACGGACGCGAGGCGCGCGCCGGCTCGTCGTTCCACCCCGTCGACATGATCTTCATGAGGCAGAATCCGGTCACGATCCCCGGACCGATCGGCGAGTCGGAGCCGCCGACGAGCACGCGGTCGGAACGGCCGTAGCGGATGAGCGACATCGCGTGGCCGATCGCGTCGGTCGACGACGTGCAGCCGGTCGAGATGACGTGCGACGGGCCGCGCAGGGAGAACTTCATCGACAGCTCGCTCGACAGCGAGCCGGGCGTCGACGAGGGGATCGTGTAGAGGCTGACGCCCTTCGGGTCGTCGAGGTAGTACTGGCGGAACTGCCTCTCGATGAACTCGAGCCCCGCGCCCCCCGAGCCGATGACGACGCCGAAGCGGCGCCGCTCGGGCAGCTCCATCGCCAGCGGGTCGAGCCCCGCGTCCTCGAGCGCTTCGGACGACGCCTTGAGCGCGAGCGGCACGACGCGCGGCACGTGCTTGAGATCGTTCGATGAGAGGACGTCCGCGGGATCGAAGCCGTCGACGATCCCGGCGATGCGTGTGGGCAGATGCGAGACGTCGAAGGCGGTGATCGGTTTGACGCCGCTCACACCTCCGCGCACGGCGGACCAGAAGGCCTCGCGGCCGACGCCGTTGGGAGAGACCGCGCCGATGCCCGTGACGACGACTCGGCGGCCCTGAACGGGACGCTCGCTCTCTGATGGGACCATGCCGGGCCAGTCTATCAGGGGTGCGGCGCCCCGTCCGTCAGGGCGCCGGCGCGCAGGAGCTTCAAGTTCACGGCGGCGCGGACGAAGCCGGGATCGAGCGCGAGTGCGTGCACGAACGACGAGTCGGCGGAAATGGCGTCTCCCGCGAGCGCCTGCGCGTAGCCGAGGTTGCTCCACGCACGTGCGTTCTCCGGGCTCTTGCGGACGACGTCGCTCCAGAACGCCGTCTCGGACAGGTACACCTCGTTGCGCCGGGCCGTCGCCGTCCCCAGCACGATCGCGAGCGTCGCCGCGGCCGCGAGGCGCGCGCGATCGGACGCGATCCTCGCCAGCGCGACGCCGAGGATCCACGCCGGCCCGATGAGCGCGACGTAGATCTCCCGGTCATTCACGACGTCGAAGCGCGGCAGGAACGAGTTCGTCGGCGCGAGCCAGAGGAAGAACCAGAGGATGCCGAATGCGATTGCCGGACGGCGCCGGAGCGAGGCGATCCCGAGCGCGAGGAGGAGGACGATCGCGATCCCCACGATCCACGAGCCCGTCGCAGGGAGTCGCGGATCCGCGTTCAGGAGATCGGGGCGGACCGCTTGGCGCGCGAGGTACGGGATCGCGACCGATTGCGCGGCGAGGTTCGCGCCGATCGAGCGAATCGACATGCTCGTGGCGAGGAGGAGGCGATACGAGGGACTTGCGATGGCCGCGATGGCGGCGGCCACGACGATCGCGAGATGGGGGAGAAGTCGAGAGGCCCGTCCCGGGTTTCTGAAGCTGTCCCCTAGCACGATCGCCAGCGGGACGACGATGACGTACTCCTTCACGGCGAGGCCGAGCGCGAAGAGGAGAGGGGAGAGCACGTGCACGTGCCCGCGTTCCCAGGCGACGAGGCTTCCGAGCGCGAAGAGCGCGGCGAGCGAGGTCGATCGGCCAGACACGTACGTGACCGCCTCGGTCTGCACCGGGTCGAGCGCGAAGACGATCGCGGCGACCGCGGCGGCGAATTGGTTGCGCCGCTCCAGCAGCAGCCAGACCAGGACCGCGTTCGCCGCGTGGATCGCGACATTGAGAGCGTGGAACGAAGCGGGGCCGGAGCCGAGCGCGTTCTGGACGGCGAACGAGAGCTTGAGGAGCGGACGGATGCCGGGCATCGACGCCGCCCACGCGGCGAGCCCGTGCACGCGCGGGTCGTGGACGATGACCGTCCAGTCGTCGAACTGGAACGGGCCGGGAAGAGCGGTAGCGAAGGCGGCCGCGACCGCGGCGGCGAGGCACGCGGGGACGGCCCAGCGGGGAAGGCTCAGGGCCAGAGGCCCTTGAGCGCCTTCTTCGCCTTCTTGCCAGCCGACTCGGGCTTCTGGTCCTGGCCCTTGTCGGACTTGGCCGCTGTCATGACGTCCTTCGCGTAGGTTCCGCAGAACTGGCCGATCTCGGTCTGATAGAAGGTGGTGCCTTCACGTCCCGCGCACTCGGCCTTGGCGATCGCCGTCGTCTGCTCGGGGCAGTTCGGTCCGAGGAACTTCAGGTCGCGCGGGTTCATCGCTTCGGTGCAGAGCTTCGCGTGGATGTCGTCGAGCTTGACCGCGCAGTAGGACGCGATGTCGGCCTTGCCGTAGGGCGCCCCCATCGTGTTCTGGGCGACGGCTGTGAAACCCTCGCGGGTCTGGATGCGGTCGCAGAAGGCGGTCTTCTGGGCCGGGTCGGTGCAGAAGCTGCCCGGCATCGTCATGTACATGAGGTTCGAGGTCTGGATCGCGGTCTGGCAGGTCTGCGTCTTGGCGTCCGTCATCTGCTGGTTCGCGGCAGCGGCCTGCGCCTCAGCGTGCGCGATCGTGGCCGCCTGCTTCTGCTTCGCGGCCGCGACGTCGCACTCCCCGATCTTCTTGCCCGAGAGCTTCATCGTCATGTCGCCCTGCTTGGCGTGGAACCTCATCGAGCCTTGATAGCTGTCGGGGCTCGTGCGCGTGATCTCGCCCTCGCCGGTCATCGACTCGGAGTCGCACTTGATCTTCCACGACGTCTTGGTCGGCGTGTTGACGACGTCGTACATCGTGCAGCCGTGATCGTCGCCGCCGACCGGTGGCTTCGACCAGCCCCGGTCGGCGCAGACCTGCGCCGTGTGGGCCGGCATCGTCATGCCCTGCATCGACATCTCGGAGGTCGACTCCCAGAGGTCGCCCTTTTCGACGGGAGCGTCCGCCGCCGAAGCCGCGGCGGTTGCGAGCAGAAGTATGCCGGCGAGTGCGATCGCGCGCGTCATGAGACCACCTCCCCCTGAGTTGGGGAGGATTCTACTTGAAGTAGTCGGCGTTCTTCTGCGTGAAGTGCTTCCACTTCTCGGGGACGTTATCGGCCTCGAAGATCGCCTCGACAGGGCAGGCCGGCTCGCACGCGCCGCAGTCGATGCACTCGACCGGGTTGATGTAGAGCATCTCGGCGTTGGTGAAGGCGTCTTCCTTCTTGGTCGGGTGGATGCAATCGACCGGGCAGACGTCGACGCAGGCGCTGTCCTTGGTGCCGATGCACGGCTCGGTGATGACGAACGTCATGGACTCAGTCTCCCCTTACGACGACTTGCGGCCCTGATGGGCGACCGCCTCGGCCGCGCGCCTCGCCGCATCCTCGTCGCCGAGATAGTAATGCCGGATGGGGGCCAGGCTCCCGTCCAGCTCGTAGACCAGTGGGATCCCCGTCGGGATGTTGAGCTCGACGATCTCCGCGTCCGAGACGCCGTCGAGATACTTCACGAGGGCGCGGAGCGAGTTCCCGTGGGCCGCGATCAGCACCTTGCGGCCGGCCGCGACCTGGGGCGCGATGACGTCCTTCCACGCCGGCAGGAAGCGCTTCACCGTGTCGGCGAGCGACTCGGCGAGCGGGATCTCGGAGGCGGTGAGGGCGGCATAGCGCGGGTCGTTCCCGGGCCAGCGCGGGTCGCTCCGGGTCAACGCCGGCGGAGGCGTCGCGTAGCTCCGCCTCCAGATCTTGACCTGCTCGTCGCCGTACTTGGCCGCGGTCTCGGCCTTGTTCAGGCCCTGGAGCGCGCCGTAGTGACGCTCGTTCAGCCGCCAGTCGCGGTGGACCGGGATCCACATGAGGTCCATCGCGTCGAGCGTGAGCCAGAGGGTGCGGATCGCCCGCTTGAGGACCGAGGTGTAGGCGACGTCGAAGGTGTAGCCGCCGTCCCTCAGGAGCGCGGCGGCCCGCTTCGCCTCGTCGTACCCCTGGGGCGAGAGATCGACGTCGGTCCATCCGGTGAACCGGTTCTCGAGGTTCCAGGAGCTCTGGCCGTGGCGAAGGAGGACGACCTTATGCATGGGGCGCGCATTGTAGCGCTTGGCGCCCCTACCACTGCCTCTCGTAGCCGACCCCCCAGCCTTGCGTCGCGGGGTCGTAGACGGGGGTGAGATGCCGGTACCAGTCGTCGCGCTGGGCGCCGTCTCGGGCCATGACCATCTCGCCCATGCTGTGGCCGAGCGTCGCCCCGACGAGGACGTCCGACGGGTAGTGCTGGCCGACGGCGATGCGCGCGAGGCCGATCAGGGTGGCGGTGCTGTACGCGACCCAGGGGACCCACTTGTGCGTGTCGTGGTACTGCTCGGCGAAGACCGTCGCGACCGAGAACGCGACCGCGGCATGGCCCGAGGGGAATGAGCCCGATCGAGGCTTGCCCCATTGGAAGAACGCCCCCGTGCTCTGGGGCCCGGGGCGGGTCCGCGCGGCGACCTCCTTGATGACGATCGTCCAGAGACCGACGTCCAGGATCGCCTCGCTGGACAGGCTCGCGGCCGAGGCCAGATCGTCGTTGCCCGCCTTGCGGGACGCGAGATAGGTCACGCCGAGCATCGCGGCGACCACCGGCGCGTTCCCGAACGTCGTGAGATCGTGCGACGCGGAAATCTGCCAGGCGCTGCGGTCGCTGGCGAAGTCGCTCTGGCGGGTCGGGTCCAGGCCCCCGCCGTTGCCCTTCGAGTTCGCGCCGAGGAAGAGCCCGGCGAGGATCGGCGCGTAGAACTGCGGCCGGCGGACCTCGTTCGGGAGCCACTCCTTGAAGAGGAATTTCTGGTCGTAGGCGAACCGCTTGAAGAGATTCGTCCGCCAGTACGGGCGATCGGCCTCTTGAACGGGGTCCGCGGCCACGGCCGGCACGGCCGCCGCGATGGCGAGGAGGGCGGCGAGGAGGCCGGAGCGAACACGCACGTGGGGAATCTAGGGTCTTAACCCTAACAGAAGCTAACGCAGGGCCCGGAGCCGCTGTAATCGGCCCGCGCGTAGAATCGCGCCCATGGCCGATCCGCCCATCGAGGAATTCGAGCGAGCCCTCGTTTCCGGCCGATTCTTCGAGGCGCACGAGATCATGGAGGATTACTGGATCGCCTATCGCGGTGACGATCGCGATTTTTATAAAGGACTGATCCAGTCCGCGGCCGCCCTCCACCACGCGGCCAGGGGAAACGCCGCGGGGGCGAGCCGCGTCGCCGCTCGCGCCCGCGCTTATCTCACCCCGTATGCGCCCCGTCACGGCGGCGTCGACGTCGACACCCTCCTCGAGCGGCTCAAAAGGAGCGCGGCATGAACGCGCGTCTCGCCCGCAAGCTCGCGCGGCTGCTCACGCGCGAGCGGGAGCTGTGGGGTTCGGGAATCGAGCGCGTGGCCGGCGTCGACGAGGCGGGGGTCGGGCCGCTCGCGGGGCCGCTCGTCGCCGCCGCGGTCGTCTTCCCGCCGGGTGTCGGGATTCACGGCGTCGACGATTCGAAGAAGGTTCCCGCGGAGAAGCGGGCGGCCCTCGCCCTGGAGATCCGCAGGGCCGCCGCGTTCTTCGCGGTCGCGATCGTCGAGCCCGACGAGATCGACCGGATCAACGTCTACTGGGCGGGGCTCATCGCGATGGCGCGCGCGCTCGAATCGCTCCCCGAGGCGCCGCAGCACGTCCTCCTCGACGCGCGGCGCATCCCCGGGTGCAAGCTGCCGCAGGAGCCGATCGTCAAGGGCGACGCGAAGTGCCACGCGATCGCCGCCGCGTCGATCCTCGCCAAGACCGTCCGCGACGAGCTGATGGTCGGCTACGAGAGCACCTATCCCGGCTACGGGTTCGGCGCGCACAAGGGATACGGCACGGCCGGCCACCGTGACGCACTCAAGCGGCTCGGCCCGTGCCCCATCCACCGGCGGTCGTTCCTCCTCGTGCCGCCGCCGACCCTCTTCGACTGACCGGGACGATGGACCGTCGATCCTTCCGCGCGGCCTGGCCCGCGCTCGTCCTCGCGGCGGCGGTGCTCCTGCCGTTCCTCGGGAAGGCCTACACGATCGACGACCCGCTCTTCCTTTACCAGGCGCGCCACGTCCTCGAGGACCCGCTCCACCCGACGGCGTTCGACGTGGTGTGGTCGCTCGAGCCGCACCGGATGTCGGCGCTCATGGCGAGCGGCCCCGGGATGGCCTACCTCCTCGTGCCCACGCTCCTCGCGGGCGGTGCCGAGTGGGTGGCCCATCTCACGCAGCTCCTCCTGCTCGCGCTCGCGATCGTCGCGACGGCGTCGTTGGCGTTGACGCTGGACGGTGACGAGACGCAGGCGCGCCGCGCGTCGTTGCTCCTCGCTGCGACCCCGGCCGTCCTCGGGATGGCGGCCACCGCGATGCCCGACGTCGCGGCGATGGCGCTCGGGGTGCTCGGCCTCGAGCGGACCGCGGCGTTCGGCCGCGATGCGCGACGAGGACAGGCGGTCGTCGCCGCGCTGTACCTCGGGGCGGCGACACTCTGCCGCTCGCACCTCGCGGCGCTCGCGGTCGTCGCGTGGCTCCTGGGGCCGAACGATCGCCGCCGATGGATCGTCCCGGTCGCAGCGCTCCTCGCGGCCGCGGCGGCGTTCACGATCACGCGCGATCCGCAGTCCCACGCGGGTGCGGGCGCCGTCGCCGGCGCTGCGGCGACGTTCGTCTTCGCGCCCGCGGTGCTCCGCAATGTCGTCTCGTTCCCGGTGCACCTCGCGCTGGCCTTCCCGTTCGCGATTGCGTGGCTCCTCCTGTGCCCGATCGCGATCGTCAGGAGCCCGGTGCTCTACGTCGCCGGTGCCGGCGCCTGGGCGTACATCCGGCTGCATCCGGAAGTCGGCCCGCAGGTCGCGGCCATCGCCGCCGGACTCGGCGCGGCGGCGCTGTTCGATCTCGCTTGGCAAGCTTTCAAGAGACGGGATCGCATCGACGGCATGCTCGCCACGTGGTGCCTCACTCCGATCGCGGTCGTTCCGTACTTGCACCTTCCGTCCAAGTACCTCTTGGCGGCGGCACCCGCGATGGCGATCGCCGTGGCGCGGCAGAAGGGACGGCTTCCGAAACTCTCCCTGGCGGTGCCGGTCGTCTGCGGCACCCTCCTCGGTGTGCTCATCTTGCGTGCCGATGCGCGCTTCGCGGGGACGGGGCGCCGTGCCGCCGAGACGCTCGTCGCGCCGGCCGTGACATCCGGGAAGACCGTCTGGTTCAACGGACACTGGGGGTTCCAGTGGTACGCCGAGCGCGCGGGAGCGCGGCCGCTGACGCAAACGCCGCCGCACCCGCACTGGGGCGATCTCGTCATCGCGAGCGGTCACGCGGAAGGTGAGTTGATGGGTGCGATGCCGAACAAGCGCCTCGTCTCGTCTCTCGACGACACGCGCCCCGGGGGACGGATCATGAGCCGCGCGTGCGACGCCGGCTTTTTTTCGAACGGCTGGGGCTACCTCCCGTGGGCGTGGGGGAGCGATTCCGTCGATCGCTACGAGGTGTGGTCGATCGAACCGGGACAGTAACCAAGTTCTTCTTACACAGAGGGGACAGCTTCCGAAACTCTGCACGTCGAGTTTTGGAAGGTGTCCCCTCTGTGTAAGAAAAACTTGGTTACTGTCCCCTAGCTCGACGCCTTTCGAGCGGCTTCCTATAATCCCCGGCCGCTCGAGGAGGGAAGCCGTGAAGATCCACGAGTATCAAGCCAAGGCGGTGCTGAAGCGGTTCGGCGTTCCGGTGCCGGAGGGCGCTCCGGCGAAAGATGCCACGGAAGCCGGCGCGATCGCGGCGCGGCTCGGGACGCCGAAGGTCGTCGTCAAATCGCAGATCCACGCGGGCGGCCGCGGCAAGGGGCGGTTCACGAGCGACTCGAAGCTCGGTGGCGTCGTCGTCACCGACGCCGCGAAGGCCGAGCAGGTCGCGAAGGCGATGCTCGGCAACGTCCTCGTCACGAAGCAGAGCGGCCCCGAGGGGCGGACGGTGCGGCGCGTCCTCGTCGAAGAGGGGATGCAGATCGTCGCCGAGTACTACCTCGCGCTCCTCTTGGACCGCGCGCTCCAGGCGCCGATCTTCATCGCGAGCGCCGAGGGTGGTACGGAGATCGAGGAGGTCGCCGCCGAGCGGCCGGAGGCGATCCTCAAGCTCGCGGTGTCGCCGGTCACGGGGTTCCAGCCGTGGATGGGGCGCAAGCTCGCGTTCGGGCTCGGCCTCGGCGACCAGGCGGGGCCGTTCACGAAGCTCGCCGGCGCGCTCTACCAGGCGTTCCTCGGCACCGACGCGTCGATGATCGAGATCAACCCGCTCGTGAAGCTCGCCGACGGGCGCATCCTGGCGCTCGACGCGAAGGTGAGCTTCGATGACAACGCGCTCTTCCGCCATCCCGAGATCAAGGAGCTGCGTGACCTCGACGAGGAGGATCCGCTCGAGGTCGAGGCGTCGAAGTTCGGCCTCAATTACATCAAGCTCGACGGCAACATCGCGTGCATGGTCAACGGCGCGGGGCTCGCCATGGGGACGATGGACATCATCAAGCACCACGGCGGCTCGCCGGCGAACTTCCTCGACGTCGGAGGCGGCGCGACGAAGGAGATGGTGACGAACGCGTTCCGCATCCTGCTCGCCGACGCCGAGGTCCGCGCCGTCCTCATCAACATCTTCGGCGGGATCATGCGCTGCGACGTCGTCGCGGAAGGGGTCGTCGCCGCGGCCAAGGACGTCGGCGTCAAGGTGCCGGTCGTCGTGCGGCTCGAGGGGACGAACGTCGAGCGCGGCCGCGAGATCCTGAAGGAGTCGGGGCTCGCGTTCCGCGTCGCCGACGGGATGCGCGACGCCGCCGAGAAGGCCGTCGCGGCCGCGGCGGGGAGGTAACGATGGCGGTGCTCGTCGGGAAGGAGACGCGGCTTCTCGTCCAGGGGCTCACCGGGCGCGAGGGCGCGTTCCACACGAAGCAATCGATCGAGTACGGAACGAAGGTCGTCGCCGGCGTCACGCCCGGAAAGGGCGGCCAGACGCACGAGGGGATCCCGGTCTTCGACACGGTCGCGAAGGCGGTCGCGGAGACGGGTGCCAACGCGAGCGTCATCTTCGTGCCGCCGCCGTTCGCCGCCGACGCGATCCTCGAGGCGGCGGACGCGCGCCTGCCGCTCATCGTCGCGATCACCGAGGGCATTCCCGCGCTCGACATGATGCGCGTCATGGCGTTCCTGCGGACGGTCCCGGAGGTGCGCCTCATTGGACCGAACTGCCCGGGGATCATCACGCCTGGCCAGTGCAAGATCGGGATCATGCCCGGCCGCATCCACAAGCCGGGTCGCGTCGGCGTCGTCTCGCGCTCGGGCACGCTCACCTACGAGGCGGTCGATCAGCTCACGCGCCTCGGGATCGGGCAGTCGACCTGCATCGGCATCGGCGGCGATCCGATCAACGGCACGAACTTCATCGACTGCCTGCGCCTCTTCGAGGCCGACCCGGGCACCGAGGCGATCGTCATGATCGGCGAGATTGGCGGGACGGCGGAGGAAGAGGCCGCGGCGTTCGTGAAGGCGCACGTGAGGAAGCCGGTCGTCTCGTTCATCGCGGGGCAGACGGCGCCGCCCGGGCGCCGCATGGGTCACGCGGGCGCGATCATCGCCGGCGGCAAGGGGACCGCGGCCGAGAAGATGAAGGCGCTCACCGCGGCGGGGATCTACGTCGTCGACACCCCGGCGGGGATCGGCGAGTCCATTCAATCGGCGCTCGCGCGCTGACCAGGAGACGGGATGATGGAGCGGACGCTCGCGATCGTGAAGCCGGACGGGGTGAAGAACCGCGTCGCAGGGCAGGTGATCAGCCGCATCGAGAAGGAAGGGTTCCGGATCGTCGCGATGCGCCTGCACCACCTGTCGCGCGCGGAAGCCGAAGGGTTCTACGCCGTCCACCGCGAGCGCCCGTTCTTCAAGGACCTCGTCGCCTTCATGACCTCGGGTCCCGTGGTGCTCATGTGCCTCGAGCGTGACGGTGCGATCGTGCACTGGCGCGAGACGATGGGGGCGACCGACCCCGCCAAGGCCGCCGAGGGCACGATCCGCAAGCAGCTCGCCACGAACATCGAGCAGAACACCGTCCACGGCTCGGACGCGCCGGCGACCGCGGCCTTCGAGCTGGGTTGGTTCTTCCGGGGAAGCGAACTCGGCTAGACTCGCCGCATGAAGGAATTGCGCCGGATCTTCGGCTACATGCGCCCGTATCTGGGGCGCATGGTCGGCGCCGCCGTGCTGCTCGCGATCGCGGGCGCGCTCATGTCCGTCGTCCTCCTGACCCTCCAGCCGATCGTCGACGAGGTCTTCCTCGGCACCGCGCATCCGGTGGCGGCCGAGACGCACGGCCAGGCGCAGCACAAGTTCGACTTCCTCGACTCGGTCAAGAAGGCGCTCCCCAAGGAGCGCTTCCTCGAGTGGGCGAGGGACCGCGCCTACCTCGAGGTGCCGCTCCTCCTCGCCGCGATCGTCGGTCTCCAGGCGGTGTTCCTCTACTTCGGCCAGTACCTCGTCATGAAGGTCGGGACCTCGGTGATCCGCGATCTCAGGGCGGATCTCCACGAGGCGATCACCTACCAGTCGCTGCGCTTCTTCCAGGCCAACCCGACCGGCACGATCCTCTCGCGGATCCTCGCGGACGTCGCGCGGCTCCAGAAGGTGTCGACCGACGTCTTCGCCGACTTCGTCCGCGTCGGCGGGAGCATGCCGTTCACGATCGGCGCGGCGCTCCTCCTCGACTGGAAGCTGACTCTCGTGGCGATGATCGCGCTCCCGCTCCTCGCGTACCCGATGATCAAGCTGTCGAAGCGCCTGAGGAAAGCGTCGACGCGCAGCCAGGAGCGTCAGGGCGAGACGGCGAGCCTCCTCGCCGAGACCCTCGCCGGGGCGAAGGTCGTCCAGGGCTTCGTCATGGAGAAGTTCGAGATCGCGCGGTTCCGCGCGGCGCTCGACCGGATGCTGGCGGCCGATCTCAAGGCGGCGCGCGCGGTCGCGCTCGCCCCCGCGGTGATGCAGCTCTTCGGCGGGATCGCGGGTGGGCTGCTCTTCGCGTACGCCGGGCGGCAGGTCGCAAAGCAGAGGATCTCCGGCGGCGAAGTCACGACGATCCTTGCGCTCCTCGGCTACCTCTTCATGTCGATCCGGCGGATGAACACGATCAACACCGAGGCGCAGCAGGCGGTCGCCGCGGCGCGCCGGATCTTCGACGTCATGGACCGCGAGCGCGAGATCCGCGACCTGCCCGGCTCGACGGTCCTGCCGGCGTTCACGCGCGAGATCCGGTTCGAGCGCGTCGACTTCGCCTACGACGCGGAGAAGGTGCTCGACGGGATCGACGTCGCGATCCGGCGCGGCGAGACGGTCGCGCTCGTCGGCACGTCCGGGTCGGGCAAGTCGACGATCGCGAACCTCGTGCCACGCTTCTACGACCCGACCGCGGGACGGCTCACGATCGACGGCCACGACATCCGCAACGCGACCCTCGAATCGCTGCGAGGTCAGATCGGGCTCGTGACGCAGGAGACGGTGCTTTTCAACGACACCGTGCGCGCGAACATCGCCTACGGGCGCTCCGACATCCCCATGGAGCGGATCCTCGCCGCGGCGAAGGCGGCCCACGCCCACGAGTTCGTCGAGAACCTGCCCGAAGGCTACGACACCGTCCTCGGCGAGCGCGGGGCGCGCCTCTCGGTCGGTCAGCGGCAACGCCTGACGATCGCGCGCGCGCTCCTCAAGGACCCGCCGATCCTGATCCTCGACGAGGCCACGTCGGCGCTCGACTCGGAGTCCGAGCGGCTCGTGCAGGACGCCCTCGACGTGCTCATGAAGAACCGGACGTCGATCGTGATCGCGCACCGGCTCGCGACGATCCGCCGCGCCGACCGCATCCTCGTGGTCGAGCGCGGGCGGATCGTGGAGGAGGGAAGCCACCGCGACCTTCTCGCGAAGGACGGCATCTACGCGCGTCTCCACGCCCTGCAGGTCGAGGGGTCCCCCGCGTGACGGGCGCCGCGCGGCGCGACCTCCTTCTCCTCCTCGCCGGCTCGCTCCTCCTCTTCGGCGCCGCCCTCGGCGCTCACGACCTCTGGAACCCCAACGAGCCGATCTACGGCGAGGCGGTCAAGGAGATGCACGCGCGGGGCAGCCTCCTCGTGCCGTACGTGAACGGCCTGCCGTTCGGCGAGAAGCCGATCCTCTCGTTCTGGCTCGGGCTCGTCGCCTCGAGTCTCCTCGGCAGTGTGTCCGAGACGTCGGTGCGGATGCCGTCGGTCCTCGCGGGAACGTCGATCGTGATCCTCACCTATCTTCTCGTCTTGCCTTACGCCGGGCGAGGTCGCGCGCTCGCCGCCGCGACCTTCACCCTGACGACGTATCAGGTCTGGTGGGTCTCGACGACGCTCCAGATGGACGTCCTCGTCGCCGCGGCGACGATCGGCGTGATCGTTCCGCTGACGCGTGTCCTCGACTTCGGCCTCGCGCCGTGGAAAGGGTGGTCGCTCGCCGGGCTCGCCGCCGGGCTCGGCTTCCTCGCGAAGGGGCCGGTCGCCTGGATCTGTCCGGCGCTCGTGATCGGCACCTACGCGGCGTTCTCGAGCAAGCTTCGAGCGTTGATGACGCCCGCCATCGCTCTCGGGGCCGCGGTCGCCTTCGTGATCGCGGTGCCGTGGTTCCTGGCGCTCGCGATGACAGGCCACGCGGACGTCCTCCACGAGGTGCTCATCCGGCAGAACTTCCAGCGGTTCACGAACCCGTGGGACCACGTCGCGCCGTTCTGGTATTACGTTCCCTACGTCTTCATCGACATGGCGCCCTACGCCTTCTTCGCCGTCCTCGCCGTGCGGCTCCCGCGCGAGGACGACGGCGAGCGCCGCCTCGCGCGGCTCGCGTGGGTGTGGATCGCCGCCATCGTCGTGTTCTTCTCCTTCTCGAAGAGCAAGCGAGATCCCTACATCGTCCCGATCGCTCCCGCGGTCGCGGTCCTCGCCATGGAAGTCCTCTCCGGGACGAGGCGCAGGCGCGCTGTCACCGCGATCGCGCTCACGCTGGCGGCGGGGCTCATCGGGGCCGGCCTTTACCTCTCGGCACGCGTCGCGCCGAAGTACCCGGATGCCACGACGACCGGACGATGGCTCGCGGCGACCGCCGTCATCGGAGGCGTGTTCCTGGGCCTCAACGCCTTCCGCAATCGCCGGGTCGCGCTCGCACTCCCCGCCCTCTGCGCCGCGGTCTATCTCGTCGTCGCGGTCTTTGTCCTTCCCGCGCTCGACGTGTACAAGTCCGCGCGGCCCCTGACCGAGGCGATCGCCGCGATGGCCGGGGACTCCAAGGTCGCGTCGTACAACTTCTGGGAGTGGCGATCGGAGTACCGGTACTACCTCGACCGGCCGATCGAGAACCTGACGACGCTCGATGCGCTCCGCGAGGCGTGGTCGGCGCCGGAGCGCCTCGTCCTGCTCGTGGAAGGCAGCAGGCTCGCGATCGCGCGCACGGTGATCGGGGATCGCGCGCCGGCGCTCACACGCGCCGTCGGGTCGCAGACCCTCTACGTCTTCACGAACCGCTGACGGAGGGCGCCGGAGCCGCGACCGGAGCCGCCTCTTCGGGCGGCGGCAGGCGGTGCGAGCGGTAGAGCAGGAAGACCGACACCGCGAGGATCCCGACGACCATCCAGACCTCGCGATTCCGGAACATCCGATCGGACGACCAGCCGAGATTCGACGCGTTCTGGTATGGCCTGAGCGTCGGGATGAGCGCGGGCACCGCCTTGAAATAGCGGTCGTAGGCGTCGCCGTGGATCGCGCGGAGGCGTGCCGGCTCGACGCGCTCCTTCCGCGGCATGTAGTAGCCGAGGAAGATCGCGTAGCCGATCGCGAGGAGGATCAGGTTGGCGAAGTACGGCAGCCGGCACATGATGCAGAGGCCGGTCATGATGAGCATGCGCCCGAGGTAGAGCGGGTTCCGTGTGTAGCGGTACGGCCCCGACGTGATCAGCTCCTTCGTCTTCAGGAGGTGGCCGGCGGCCCAGAAGCGGATCCCCTCGCCGATCGCCGCGATGACGAAGCCGAGCGCGACCTCGAACGGGCGCGGCCGGGCGAAGACGACGATCGTGACGATGAACGCGAACGTCGCGAGCAAACGCACGGCGCCGAGCGCTCGGTTGTAGTTTCCTTCGCTCATCGGGGATCGCGAGGATAGCCTACGCGCCGCGCGAGGTCGAGATTCGCCTGCGCGCGGGCGAAGCCGGGCCGGAGCTTGACGGCGCGCTCGAGGAGGGGGATCGCCTCCGCCGTGCGCCCGGCGCGCGCGAGGAGGGTCCCGGCGTCACAGAGGATGTCGGGATCGTCGGGCCGCAGTCGCGCGGCCTCGACGGCGGGCGCGACCGCCTCGTCGAACCGTCCCGTCGCGATCAGGTCGCGGACGAGGTGGACCCGGAGGTCGGCGTCGCCGGGCCGGTCGGGCGCGGCGAGCGTCAGTGTCGCGGCCGCCTCCGCGGGCTTCCCCTGGAGCTCCTGGAGATACCCGAGATTCGCACGCGCGCCGGCGTGATCGGGCTTGAGCGCCAGGACGCGCGCGAACGCCGCGGCGGCCTCGTCGTTCCTTCCCTTCTCGGCGAGGAGGATCCCGAGGTTGTTGTGCGCGATCCACGCCGACGGGTTTCTCGCGATCGTGTCGCGCCAGAGCGTCTCCTCGTCGCGGTACGCCGTCGCCCGGACGGCGGTGAGGGAGGCGAGCGCGACGACGAGCGCCGCGGCGGCTTGAAGCGTCCAGCGTCGCTTGGCGAGAAACGCGGCGAAGAGAACGATCGGGGCGATGCTGGCGAGATACTGGAAGTGATCGGCGACGAACGCATAGCGCATCGGGTAGACGTCGAAGAAGCCGAGCGCGGGTGCGAGCGTCACGACGAAGAAGGCGAGCGCGGCGAACGCACCACGCGAGAGGCGCCGGCAGAGGACGAACGCCGCGCCGACCCCCACGATCCAGATCCAGGCGAGGATCGACGTCGCGTCGATCGTCCACCGCGGGTAGATGAAGATCAGCGGATACGGCCAGACGAGCTTCGCGAGATAGAACCAGACGATGCGCCCCGAGAGCGCGAGGCGCCCCAGGAGCGACAGCTCCCATTCCGCTCCGCTCGCGCCGACCTGCGTGCGCTCGAGGTGGTGCGTGATCCCGCCGAAGAGCGCGCCGAGCGCGAGCAGGGGAGCGAGCCACAGGGCGGCACGCCGCTCGACCGTTCCCGTCTTCCACCACAGCACGATCGCCATCGCGACCGGCCAACTCGCGGTGACCGTCTTCGAGAGCAGGGCGCAGGCGAACAACAGAGCCGCGAAGAGAGGACGCGCATCACCCCGCTCGCGTCCGAGCGCCCACCCGAGGAAGAGCCGCGACGCGCCGAGGTAGAGCACGCCCGACAGCGCGTTCTTCAGCTCGGACACCCACGCGACCGACTCGACGTGCACGGGGTGCACGCCGAAGATTGCCGCGGCGAGGAAGGCGCCGGGAATCTCGAGAAGAACCAGGATGCGAAAGAGGAGCACCGCCGAGAGAGCGTGGAGCAGCACGTTGACGAGGTGGTAGCCGGCGGGCGCGAACCCCCACAGCGCATGCTCGAGCCAGAACACGGTGTGCGTGAGCGGGTAGTACTGCGGCGTGGCGTCAAGCGTAATCCACGCGGCCGCCAAGCCGTGAGGCGCGGTCAACACCGCGTTCGCCGTCACGTGACGGTCGTCGTCCCAGACGTACCCCGCCGAGAGCACCGGGAGATACGCGGCGACGACGAGCGCGACGAGCCCCGCCGCGAGCCAGCGATCGCGCGTGCTCACCGCGAGCGCCCGCGTATAACGTCCCACGCGCCCTTGATCCGCCGCCCGATCCCCCAGAGCCGCACCGCGCCCGGATCGACACCGGCGAGCGCCTCGTGCTCGGGACGGCCGGTGAAGCGCGCCCGCATGCGCGCCGCGGCGAGGCGATCTTGCGCGGCGAACCGCGCGAAGAGGGACCGACGGATCGGACCCGGCGACTCGCCAAGCACGTACGCGGCGGCGAGATCGACGACGTGCACCTCGCCCTCGGGCGAGACGAGCACGTCACGGTGGTGAAGGTCCGCGATCGCGACGCCGCGCGCGTGGAGTCCCGAAAGGATCGTGTCGAGACGGTCGAACACCGCATCCTCGGCCTCTGGGAATGACGACAGCGGCGCGGCCTCGACCCAAGCGGTAGCCAAGGCGAACGGTCCACGGCGCCCGAGGAATGGAACGAGACCCGGAGCGCCCGCCGCCGCTGAATAGGCCCGGCACTCGCGCCGCACGAACATGCGCCCCAAGGTTTGCCTGACGAGGAGCGGACGCGTGCCGAAGTCCTTGAGCGCGATCGTCTCCCCCGAGGCGAGACGGTAGACGCAGAGGTCGGCTTTCGAGAGGTTGCGTCCGGGGAGCTTGCGCAGGAGCGTTCCGTCCCCGTCCCGCATGCTAGACTCCGCGTCGACCCGCGGCTCCGTAACTCGTTTCAATCGTTGAGATAACCCAAGTTGACGGCTTCGAGGTCGCCCAACATACCACGGTGCCCGACGAGGGACGAGATCGACACCGCCCCGCGGCAGTCGATCGTCGCCGGCACCGGAGGCAAGGCCGACGTCTTCTCGATCCCGGTCGACGGCGTGCGCGTCCTCGTCAAGGACTTCCGGCCCCGCGGCTTCGTCGCGCGCCAGCTCGGCCGCTTCCAGATCGGACGCGAATCGGCCGCCTATGCGACCCTCACAGGAATGGCCGGCGTCCCCGCCTTCGCCGGCCGCATCGACGCCTACGCGCTCGCGATCGAGTTCATCGAGGCCGAGCGCCTAGCGTTCGCCGAGGTCCGCCCCGCCGACGGTCCAACCTTGATCGCGAAGCTCCGCACGATCGTCGACGACCTCCACGCGCGCGGCATCATCCACAACGACCTGCGCGGCCGCGAGAACGTGCTCCTCACGAAGGACGGAAACCTCGTCGTCATCGACTTCGCCGCCGCGGTGCACCTGACACCAGGCGGTCTCACTCACCGGCTCTTCTTTCGCTTCCTCTCGATGGCCGACGAGGCCGCGTTCCTCAAGTGGAAGGGGATGATCGCCCCCGGCTCGTACACGAGCGAAGACGTCGCCTTCCTCGCGCGCTTCGAGCGCTGGCGCGCGCTCTGGCCGTTCAACCCCAAGCGCCGCAAGAGCGCGAGGGCCGCATGACGCCCGAAGTCTCCGTCGTCGCTCCGGTCTACAACGAGATCGAAAGCCTCGACGCCTTCGTCGACGAGCTCCTCGGCGTGATGCGGCCCACCGGGATCCCGTTCGAGATCGTGCTCGTCGACGACGGCAGCAAGGACGGCTCGGCGGAGAAGATCGCCGACCTCGCGCGCCGCAACCCCGAAGTGCGCGGCATTCACTTCAAGGCGAACCGCGGACAGACCGCAGCGTTCGACGCCGGCTTCAAGAACGCGCGCGGCAACGTCGTCGTCACGATCGACGCCGACATGCAAAACGACCCGAACGACATTCCGAAGCTGCTCACGGCGCTCGACGGCCACGACGCCGCCGTCGGCTACCGCGCCACGCGCCGCGACGACGCCGTGCGGCGACTGTCATCGAAGATCGCGAACGGGATCAGGAACCGCCTCTCCGGCGACGACATCATCGACACCGGCTGCTCGCTCAAAGCGTTCCGCGCCTCGGCGCTCGCACCGATCAAGCTCTACACCGGCATGCACCGCTTCCTCCCGACCCTCGTCAAGATCGAAGGCGGCACCGTCGTCCAGGTCCCCGTCGGCCACCGCCCGCGCCTCCAGGGAACAAGCAAGTACGGCGTCTGGAACCGCGTCTTTCGCGCCTTCGTCGATCTCCTCGCGGTGCGCTGGATGAAGAAGCGGCACCTCGGGTATGAGATTGCGAAGAGGGAACCGTAGCAACCGTGAATCGCGTCCATTGCTCCAGTGGCTCGGCCGGCCAATATTGTTTATTCCATGATCTGGTGGCAGCGTGTTCTTAATCGGATGTATGGCGAGCGCGTCTACATGCAAGATGGCACTCGGATCATCTACTTTCCGAGAGAGAGCCTCTTGCGATACATCGTGCCCGATCGGCCGAGCCAGTTCATGACCCGTCGCCCCAAGGCCGCCGTTTGGATCCCACTCTCCTACAGTCCCGAGTCAAAGCAACTTCACGTTCTGATTGACGCCGTGAAGGAATGGGAAATCCCCGCGGGCCAAGAGGTCTCTCAATCCGAACTGGATGACTTGCGAAGCAAGCTCAAGATCTATGTAGGATCTGCTTCCAATCGATTTGCAATGACGTAGCGCAAGTCGCGCCGCGTGCTGCGCCAACGAATGTTTCACTGCCAACTTCTTCGATGTGAGATGCCATGAGATCGCTGTTGTGGCTGCTGTGCGCGGCCCTTGCGACGAGTACATGCAGCGGCGAAACGCTCAGGCCTTCGACCCAGCGAGACTGGACATTCCCATTTGCCGACGGTCCGGTCATTGTCCGGCTCACATCGACACCTAGTGTCGAGGATGGGGCGGCGGTTTACACCGTTCAGCTCATCGCGGGAAAGGCTGCGCCCAGCGTTACCGATGAGGCCGCATTCTTGGCGGATGTGACGGCCGCGATGGGGCACGAAGGAATGTCTCCGACCAGAATCGTCTTGATCGTCTTGGAAATACGAGAGCCGGATGTGAGCAAACGGCTCTCGATCGCTGCGTACAGTTCAAAGGAGTGGCGCGACGCGACGCCCTCTGAGTCCGGGGCGGTGGTTGCCAAACTGCTGAATTCGATACACGCCTACGAGTCCTTCAATGTCTTGTTGCGGCGTTACGGAGTGGCGGTTGAGGTCGCTCACGCCGAGCACATTTCGACGGTGCGTGCGGAGCAACTTGGGCTAAAACCCAATGGCATCGCTGCACTTCCTTCGACTGCGACGTTGGAGCTTGTGGCGCGACGAGAGCCGGCCCGACCTGTTCCCTGAAAACTCGTCCGCTTGAATACGGACGAGAGCGGTCCAGTCGGCGAAACCTACTGCCCCCCCACGCCCGCCTTCTTCCTCGACGGAATCGGCAGATCCGACGGCGCGTAGTAGCCCTTGCGGTTCGTCATGGTCACGCCGGGGCGCGCAGCGGTGACCTTGATTCCGCGCCACGAACCGTCGTGCCTCGGATCGTCGGAGGTGTACGCGAGCATGTACTGGTGCCGGAGGTCGTCGGCGACCTGCTCGAAGCTCCGGCGGAGCTGGCCCGCGCCGGGGGAGAAGACGCTCGTGCCGCCGGTCGCGTCGGCGAAGCCGCGAAGGATCGTGACGAGCGGCTTTCGGCCGTAGAAGTCGAGCTCCTCGGCGCGCGCGGTCGGGTTGTTGTCGAGCGCCTTCGCGTCGCGCGCGATCGACTTGCCGACGCCGATCGCGAAGACCATGACCTCGTTCCGTAACGCGCGCTCCTGCGCCTCTTCGGCGGTGTGAAGGCTGCCTGGCTCGAGGCCGTTGTCCGCCTCGTCGCGGCCGTCGGAGAGGACGACCATGACGCGGCGCCCTTCAAACTGCGAGAGGCGGTCCGAGGCCTTCACGATCGCGTCGTAGAGCGCGGTGCCGCCCTTGGCCTGGACGCTCTTCACCGCGGCCTCGAGCTCGCCGACGTTCGACGTCAGGTCTTGCAGGATGTTGACCTTGTCGGAGAAGGCGATGACGAGGCCTTCGTCACCGGGCTGCACGATCTTGAGGAATTCGTCGGCGGCCGTCACGGCGGACTTGAGCTTCTCGCCTTCCATGCTGAGCGAGGTGTCGAGGACGATCGCGACGCGCAACGGGCGGCGATCGGCCGAGAAGCGGTCGAGCTTTTGCGGGCGATCGTTCTCGAAGATGTGGAAGTCTTCTTGCTTGAGGTCGGTGACGTACTTGCCGCCGGTGTCGCGCGCGATCGCGTAGACGTTGACGAGCGCGACCTCCTCGGTCTCGTTGACCTGGAGGCGGCTCGTCTCGACCGTTGTCTGGATGACCGTGCCGTCGGCGAATGCGGCCGTAGCCTCCAGCGTGTGGCCTTTCGAGCCGTCGCCGAAATCCCAGGTGAAGACCCAGGGTGGGGAGGTCTTCTCTCCGGCCGGGGCGTTGTCGACGAAGAGGGAGACCCTCATCACGGCGACGCCGTTCGGCGGGGTGACGGCCAGCTCCACCTTCGACGGACCGATCAACGTCTGATGGCGGCGGGGGGAGACGAACTTGAGCGAGGAGGGCTGGTCCTGCGAGAGCGCCGGGGCGGTGAGGGCGAGCGCGATCGTCAGTGCGAGGCACCCGGCCTTCATCCCGTCATCCTCCCGGCCGCGAGACGGTGCGGCGTACTTGGAAGACCACTAGGTTACCGGAATCGTCGAAACCCCACTCGACGATCCGTCCCGGACCGAGCGTACGGGCAGCGGCCGCCAGTGTTTCCAACTGGTCGGTCGTGAGGCTGGGGCGGCCCCGCAGCTCATCGGGGAGCGGCTCTTCGATCGTCCCGGGGTGGTTCGGATCGAGGACGATCCAGGTCGCAGCAGGCACGATCTCGGAGGAGAGGATTTCTCCGGTCGATGCTCGGAGCCGGAAGAGGTCGCCGGCGACTTCGCCTTGTGCGATCGCCTCGCCGAGCCCCCACGCGGCGTTGACGGTGACGGTATCTCCGTCCGTCTCGAATACGCCGGATGGGCTCGTCGGGACGACCGCCTGGACGAGGACGGCTTGGCAGGCGGCCGAGGGGAATCCTCCGAGGTAGGCGATGGCGCGCTCGTTCCACAGGGACGCCCAGGTCGCGCGGACCGATGAGACGAGCGAGGCGGGAGAGACACCGAGACGGGAATCGAAGAGGCCGGCCAGCGTTCCCTGCGGGCCGTCCTCGATCGTCGCCGACGAGCGGACGGCGAGGCGTGAGGCCGAGAGCTCACGGGAGGCGGCTTCGATCGAGTTGCGAACGTCGCCGGGAACGGGGCTCGCGAGGATCGCGGCGCGGGCGTGCCGGGAGTCGCTCGCGCGGCGAAGCTTTTCGTCGACCTCGCCTTCGATGTGCCGTCGGTAGGCAGCCGCGGTGACGACGAAGCCGGATGGGACGCGGCACTGGTTCATGACGGCGGAGAGGCCTGCGGCCTTTCCGCCGACGTCTTGGCGCGCGAGCCCGGGAGCGAGGGGGACGACGAATCTCGGGTCGATCGGCCCCGGGGGCGATGAGGGAAGAGGGGACAGCTTCCGAAACTCCGGGGTTCGAGTTTCGGAAGCTGTCCCCTCTGCGCCGTCGCCGATCACGACCACGCCGCGCGTGCCGTCGACGACCACGAAGGCTCCCTCGACGAGGAGGTCGAGCCGCGGCAACCCAACCGACGGCTTGCCCAGCTCGCGCGAGAGAAGGCCGACGTGCGAGAGGGGAGGCGCCATACCGGTGATCGTGCCGGCGGCGGCGACGATCCGCGGCACGTCGTCGGGGACCGCGCGCTCGGCGACGAGGATCGCGCCTTCCGCTTCCCGAGGCGTCAGGTCGGGCCGGTTCCGGACGATGCGGCCGCGCGCGACGCCGGGCGCGATCGCCCTTCCTGCGAGCTTCATCCGATCAGACTACAGGAGAGACCCCCGGATCGATCGCGGGCGGCGCGGCCGGAGGCGCCGGCGGCCGCACGACGACGAGGGGCGGGCTCCGCCGCGTGCCGACGCGCGTCAAGATCAACGCACCGAACGCCACGATCTCGATCAGGAACCACAGCAGGATTCCGAAGCAGGGGACGAGCCGGAGGAGGGCGAAGGGTGCCCAGCCGAGGACGAGCGCGCCGACGAGGCTCATGTCGCGCCCGAACGCGCGGCCGATGCGGAAGCCGACCTGGTGGAAGACGCCGCACATCGCGAGCCACTTGAGGACCGTGAAGACGAGGTAGAGGAGCGCCGCGACGGGGATGCCGATGATCGTCACCGCGAGGAACAGCTCGATCATCGCGAAGAGCATGTAGCCGATGAGGCCGGCGAGGATCGCGGTGAAGAGCCGGACGGGGATCTCCTCGCTGATGAGCTTGATCCGGTCGGGGACGATCGCGGCGAGGAGCAGCGCGCACACGAAGAACAGGAAGAGGAAGAGGAGCTTGACCCAGAGGAAGAGCCCGCGGAGCAGGCTCGATCCGAGGGCGCCGGCGCCGCTCAGGCCACCGTCGAGGAACGGCAGCGGGACCTTGGTGACCTGGCCGTTCACCGTGGCGCCGTTCCGCTCGAACGAGCCGCCGACGTGGACGAGATCGCCTTCGATGAGGGTCGAGGAGGCGAGCTTCGTCGGGGACATGACGCTGACGACGTTGCCCGACACGCTCCCCGAGACGTCGAGCGTGCCCATGACGACCGTCACGCTGCCGCTGACGTGCCCTTCGATCTTCGCGTGGCCCATGACGCAGACGACGTCGCCGCTGTAGTCCTCGTCGGGGCCGATCGTGACGTCCTCGTTGTAGCCGCCGCGATCGCCGCCGCCGTGGGTGTGGCGGCGATGGGAGTCGGAGGGCGGCTCGGGCGCGTCCGGCACGACCGGCGTCGCGGGGACCGACTTCGTCTCGGCGGGCGGAGCGGGAGCGGGCTGCGGGGCCGGCGGCTTCGCCGGGGAAGACGTGGCGCTCAGGAGGACGGCGAGGGCGCCGGCGAGGGCGAGCCGCGGGACGAGGGTCATGCCTGCTCCTTCTGGCGTGCGAAGCGGAGATCGCGTCCGACGACCCAGAGCGAGAACGCCGCCATCGCCGCGATCGCGGCGGTGAGGGTGAGCTGAGCCAGCGGACGGAACGCGGCGAGCGGCCGCGCGAGGGTCTGAAGGGCGGCGAGCAGCGTGGTGAGCGCGTGCGACCACTGCTGCGCCATCGTCTCCGCCGGGCGCGAGAGCTTGGCTGCGGTGTCGGCGGTGATCGCCGTCGTCTTCGAGACCTCGACGACGACCTGGTCGAGCGACGGGCCGTGCCAGAGGGCCGACGCGAGGAGCGCGACCCCGGCGAGCGCGGCGGCGATCGCCCAGCGGACGAGCTCCGCGCGGTGCTGCGGCCCGGCCTCGGCGATCCGCATCATGACGGCGTCGGCGACGTCGACCTCGAAGGGCGCGGGCGCGCCCGCGCCCTCGAGCGACTCCCTGAGGAGCGCGTCGAGCGCATCGTCGTTCCGGAGATCGATCGGCTCTCTCACTTGAAGTGCTCCGGGTTCCGGTGGACCAGGATCTTCTTGAGGGCCTCGCGGCCGCGCATGAGGCGCGTCTTCACGGTCCCCTCGGGGACGCCCAGGACCCGCGCGGTCTCGTCGACCTTCAGGCCCTCGACGTAGACCAGATGCATGACCTCGCGGTAACGATCGTCGATGTCGGCGAGCGCCGACCTCACGAGCGACTGCCGCTCGTCCGATTCCATGTCGTCTTCCGCGCCGGGGGTACGGTCGACGACCTGCTCGGGCATCTCGGTACGTCCGCGCTCCTTCTTCATGCGGCGGGAGCGATCGACGACGTGGTTGGCGGTGAGCTTGTAGAGCCAGGTCGAGAAGGCGTGATCCGGACGGAATTGGTGGAGATTCCGGTACACCTTGAAGAAGACCTCGCTCACCACGTCCTCCGTGTCTTCGCGGCGGCATCCCGACCGCCAGGCGATCCCGGCCACCAGGTTCTGGTACCGGGTGACGAGATCGCGGAATCGCTCGGTTTTTCCGGCGAGGACGGCCTGAACGGCCCTTAGATCCTCGGCGGCCCGCTCGTCCGCGGTCTCGCCCGACGCCTGGGTGTAACGCTCCATTTACTCGAAGGTTCCCAAGACTTCAGAACCCCGTTGAGGTTCTGGCGCGCAGAGTACACTAGCGAATCCCGATGAACGCAGATCCCAAGTCGTTCAAGCCAAGGAACATCGCCGTCTTCGGCCGCGAGCTGGCCCTGGCGTGGGCCGACGGCCACGAGTCGTATCTCCCCTTCGACGACCTGCGCCGCGCCTGTCCCTGCGCCATGTGCCGCGGAACGCACGAGCCGGCGGCGGCCCCCGACCCGCTCCGGATCGTGAAGGCTCCCGTCGCGGGGCAGGTCGCGATCGCCAAGCTCGTCCCGGTCGGATCGTACGCCGTCCAGATCGTCTGGAGCGACGGCCACGACACGGGGATCTACGCGTTCGAGTCGCTCCGGGAGGCCTGTCCCTGCCCCGATTGCCGCCGCCGCAACGGAGGAGCGTCGTGACCACTCGCATCGGTCTCATGGGCTTCGGCCGCATCGGCCGCAACGTCTTCAAGATCCTGCACGACCGCGACGATCTGCAGGTCGCGGCGATCGTCGACATCGCGGAGCCGCAGGCGCTCGAGTACCTGCTCAAGTACGACACGGTGCACGGCCGCTTCGAAGCGCCGGTGTGGGTCAAGGGGGATGCGCTCTACGCGCGCGGCCGCGCGATCCGCCTCCTCCACGAGAAGGCGCCGGGCGACGTCGACTGGGCCGCGCTCGGCGTCGACATCGTCGTCGAGGCGACCGGCAAGTATCGAACGCGCGCGCTCCTCCAGAAGCACCTCGACCGCGGGGCGAAGCGCGTCGTCCTCACGGTGCCGCCGCGCGATGACCTCGACGCGCTCGTCGTGATGGGCGTGAACGACGACGTCCTCACCCCCGACGTGCGCCTCGTGAGCAACGCCTCGTGCACCGCGAACGCGCTCGCCCCGATCTGCAAGATCCTGGACGACGCGTTCGGGATCGAGCGCGGCTTCATGACGACGGTGCACGCCTACACGAACGACCAGCGCCTGGCCGACGTCCCCCACGACGAGATCCGACGCTCGCGCGCCGCGGCGGAGAACATCATCCCGACGACGACGTTCTCGCCGCAGGTCGTCGAGTCGATCCTCCCGCAGCTCAAGGGCAAGCTCGACGGCATGGCGCTCAACGTGCCGGTCCCCGACGGCTCGACCGTCGACCTCGTGACCTGGATGAAGACTTCGGTGACGGCGGAGACGGTCAACGAGGTCGTCCGCTCCGCCTCCGCGACGACGTTCAAGGGGATCGTCGAGTACACCGACCAGCCGGTGGTCTCGAGCGACGTCGTCGGCAACGACCACTCGGCGGTGTTCGACGGGCTCTCCACCTTCGTGCTCGGCGACACGATGCTGAAGACGATCACCTGGTACGACAACGGGTGGGGCTACGCGCGGCGCGTCACCGAGCTGATCGCGCGCCTCGCGGCGCTCGAAGCGGTCCCGGCGGAGAGGGTCGGACGATGACGAAGCCCAAGGTCGCGATCAACGGGTTCGGGCGGATCGGGCGCGCCGTCTTCCGCATCCTCGCCGGCCGGGACGACGTCGACGTCGTCGCCATCAACGACATCTCGCCGAAGGAGACCCTCGCGTACCTCACGCGCTTCGACACCGTGTTCGGCCGGTTCCCCGGCGACGTCACGATCGAGGGGAGCACGATGCACGCGGGCACGCAGTCCGTACGCATGCTCGAGGAGAAGGACCCGGCGAAGCTCCCGTGGAAGGCGCTCGGCATCGACGTCGTCATCGAGGCGACCGGAAAGTTCCGCAAGAAGGACGAGTGCATGAAGCACGTCGAGGCGGGCGCGGCGCGCGTCATCCTCACCGTGCCGGCCAAGGACGAGGTCGACGCGATGGTCGTCGTCGGCGTGAACGACGGGGTCTTGAGGAAGGAGCACCGCATCGTCTCGGCCGCGAGCTGCACGACGAACTGCCTGGCGCCTGTCGCGAAGGTGCTCCACGAGGCGTTCGGCCTCAAGAGGGGACTCATCACGACCGTCCACGCCTACACGAACGACCAGCGCCTCGCCGACGTCCCGCACAAAGATCTCCGGCGCTCGCGCGCGGCGAACGAGAACATCATCCCGACGACGACCGGCGCCGCGAGGGCGGTGGGGAAGGTGCTGCCCGAGCTGAAGGGCAAGCTCGACGGGATCGCGATGCGCGTGCCGGTGCCCGACGGCTCGACCGTCGATCTCGTCGCCGAGCTCGAGCGGGACGCCACGCCGCAGCAGATCAACGACGCCGTTCGCGCGGCCGCTTCGAAGCCTCCGCTCGCCGGGATCCTCGCCTACTGCGATCAGCCGATCGTCTCCTCGGACATCATCCAGGACTCCCACTCGGCGACGTTCGACTCTCTCTGCACGCGCTCCCTCGGCGGCCGCTACGTGAAGACGATCGCCTGGTACGACAACGAGTGGGGCTATTCGTGCCGGGTCGTCGACCTGATCGGCCGCCTCGCGGCGCTATGACACGGCGTGGGGGTTGCCGCGCCCGGGTTTCCCCGGTAACTTGAACGCGTCATCCGGAGCGGCCCGCCTGCTTTTGGCGGGTCCGGCAACCTGGGAGGGCATCCCAAGGTGCCAACCCCGCGGTCGTTGCGCGGGGGATGCGGGCCGAGGCCGAAGGGCCGAGGCCAAACAAGTGCCCGGCGCGGAGGACCCGCGCTCTCCGGGTGTCTTCCTCGTGGGAGGAGGCACCACATGCACCCCGATCATCACCTCTGGCGGAACGGCAGGCTCTTCTGGGTCGCCTTCACCGTCCACCTTCCGGGTTGGCGGAAGGAGCGGGTCCGACGTTCGCTCGGGACCGACGACGTCGCCGAGGCACGCCGCCGCCGCGACGTTCTCTTCGCGCACCTCGCGGGACAACCCGATCTGACGCTCTCGCTGCGCTACTAGGATTTGAGAGGGGACAGCTTCCGAAACTCGTACTTCAGAGTTTCGGAAGCTGTCCCCTCTGACTAGCGACGGTCGGGGTAGTCGGCGGCCTTCGCGGCCCACGCCTCCGCGACCTCGCGGTCGAGGAGGTGGCTCGGGCGGACGTTCCCCAGCGCGGCGAGCATCACCGAGCGCACGTTCGGGATGCGGCGCTCGAGATCGGCGAGGAGCGCCGCGACGGCGTCGCGCTTGAGGTTCGCCTGCGAGCCGCAGAGGTTGCACGGGACGATGGGATAACCCGCCGCCCCTGCCCAGGCGGCGATGTCGTCCTCTGCGCACTCGATGAGCGGACGGATGACCTCGAACTTGTCGTCGTTCGTGGTGTAGATCGGCGGCATCGCCTGGAGGCGCCCCGCGTAGAGGAGGTTCAGGAGGAACGTCTCGAGCGCGTCGTCGCGATGATGCCCAAGGGCGATCTTGTTGCAGCCGAGCCGCTCCGCGGCGGAGTACATGATCCCGCGACGCAAGCGCGAGCAGAGGCGGCAGTAGGTGCGCCCGCCGCCGTGCTCCTCGGCATCGGCCAGGACCGCGCTGTAGGTGTCCTCCCGGTGGATTTCGAATGGGACGCCCGACGCCTGGAGCCACGCACGAAGCGCGGTACCGTCGTAGCCGGGCTGCGCCTGGTCGAGATGGAACGCCACCAGCGTGAACTTCACCGGCGACTTCCGCCGCGCCTCCTCCAGGAGGTCGAGCATCGTGTAACTGTCCTTGCCGCCGGAGACGGCGACGAGGACGCGATCGCCTTCGCGGAGGAGCGCGTGCTCGTGAATCGTCTTCGCGACGGTGCGGGCGAGATCGGTGCGGAGGCGCTCCGGCGGCTTCGCCTCACGCGCGGCGCGATAGCCCTCGGGGACGATCGTCAGGAGGTCGAGCGACATCGTCAGTACGCCTTCGCGAAGTGCACCCGCTTCTTCGAGGGGTTGCCGCAGCGGACGCACTTGCCCGCCTCGTCGGGCTGGTCGAAGGCGAGCACGCGCACCGTCGCCTTCGTCTCCTCCTGGATCGCGACCTCGCACGCGGTGTCGCCGCAGAAGTGCGCCAGGAGGAACCCGCCGGTCTCGTCGAGCTGCTTCTTGAACGACGCGTAGTCGTCGATCTTGAACGTGAGCGCCTCGCGACGCGCCAGCGCCGCCGCGAGCATCTCGTCCTGGATCGCGTCGAGCATCTTCGGGACCTCGACCACGGCGTCGGCCATCGGCACGAACGCCTTCTGGCGGTTCGTCCGCCGCACGCAGCAGATCGATCCCTTCTCGAGATCCTTCGGTCCGATCTCGATGCGCAGGGGGACGCCCAGCATCTCCCACTCGTTGTACTTGAACCCCGGCGAGAGGTTGTCGCGCGCGTCGAGCTTCACGCGCAGGCCCGCGTCCTTGAGCTTCGCCTCGACCTCCTTCGCCGCCGCGAGGATGCGATCGACAGGGTCGGTTCCCTTCCAGATCGGCACGATGACGACCTGCACAGGAGCCAACCGCGGAGGAAGGACGAGCCCGTTGTCGTCGCCGTGCGCCATGACGATCGCGCCGACCAGGCGCGTGGAGACGCCCCACGACGTGTTGAACGCGTGCTGCCAGTCGCCGGCCTCGGTCTGGAACTTGAGGTCGAACGCCTTCGCGAAGTTCTGCCCGAGGTGGTGCGACGTCCCGGCCTGGAGCGCTTTCCCGTCCTGCATGAGCGCCTCGATGCAGTACGTGTGGTCCGCGCCCGCGAACTTCTCCTTCTCGGTTTTCAAACCCTTCAGGACCGGCACCGCCATGTACTCCTCGGCGAACGTCGCATAGACGTCGAGCATCCGCCGCGCCTCCTGCTCGGCCTCGTCCTCGGTCGCATGCGCGGTGTGCCCCTCTTGCCAGAGGAACTCGGTCGTACGGAGGAACAGGCGCGTGCGCATCTCCCAGCGGACGATGTTCGCCCACTGGTTCATCAGGATCGGCAGGTCGCGGTACGACTGGACCCACTTCGCGAACATCGAGTAGATGATCGTCTCCGACGTCGGCCGGATGACGAGCTCTTCCTCGAGCGCGCTCGCGGGATCGGGGACGAGCGTCGTCACCCCGTCCTTGACCTCCGCCTTCAGGCGCGAGTGCGTGACGATCGCGCACTCCTTCGCGAACCCCTCGACGTGCTGCGCTTCCTTCGCGAGGAACGACTTCGGGATGAAGAGCGGGAAGTACGCGTTCTCGTGGCCGGTGTCCTTGAACATCTTGTCCAGGACGCGCTGCATGTTCTCCCACAGGGCGTAGCCGTGCGGTCGGATGACCATGCATCCCTTCACCGGCGAGTAGTCCGCCATCCGGGATTGCGTCACCACGTCCGTGTACCAGCGCGAGGAGTCCTCCGCGCGCGGCGTGATCAGCTTGGCCATGCCTGTGCCTCCATGTCATCCTTGCGACGCTTGTCGCAGGACGAAGCGCGGATTATAGGAGGCGGGTCGCCGGAGGTTCCACCTCGCGGCGCTTTCGTGCGCTTCCTGCTCGGCGAAGCGGCGTGGCTCCTGGCCGCCTTCGCGGTGACCGTGCTCGTCGCCCAGGCGCTCCAGGCCTTGGGCGACGGCTGGGCCGATGCGGCACCCGGAGCGGCGCTCTTCGGGCTTCACGGCCTCATCGGCATCCACGTGCTCCGCGCGAACGCGCGCTCGATCGCCGCCTGGCTCGCGGTGCGCGGCAAGGACCTCGCGTGGGGCGCCGCCGGCGGCGCACTCCTGCTCGCGTTCAACGTCGTCTACGGCAAGCTCCTCGACACCGCCGGCGTCACGCCGCCGGACATGGTGGCGCTCCTCCGCGAGCTCCTCCCCATGCCGGCGCTCATCCTCTGGGCGGGCTTCCTGGCTCCGGTCGTCGAGGAGATGTACTTCCGGGGACGTCTCACCGAAGCGTTCGACGGACGCGTCGGCCCGCGGTGGTCCGGCGTCATCACCTCGGCGGCGTTCGCCGCGATCCACGGCATCCCGGTCTTCATTCCGGCATATCTGGTGTTCGCGGCGGTTCTCTTGGGGCTCCGCCGCAAGACCGGCGGCCTCATCGCGCCGATCGTCGCGCACGTCATCAACAACACCGCTGCGCTGGTATGAAGGGGACAGTAACCAAGTTTTTCTTACACGCAGAGTTCGCGTGTAAGAAAAACTTGGTTACTGTCCCCTTACCGTAACGGCACGAACCTCACCGGCAGAACGCTCTCGCGATGGAAGCCGTCCGTGCGTCGCGTGACGACGAGGAGATCTTGCGTGGCGCCGCCGACGGGGATCACCAGGCGGCCTTCGATGGCGAGCTGATCGAGGAGAGCCTCCGGGATCGCGCGCGGCGCGGCGGTGACGACGATCGCCTCGAACGGTGCCTCCTCGGGCCAGCCCGCGGAGCCGTCGCCGACGCGAAGGCGCGCGTTCGTCATGCCGAGCGATGCGAGGGTCTCCGCCGCGCGTGACGACAGCTCGGGCTCGAGCTCGATGCTCCACACGGAGGCGCCGCAGGCGTCGAGGATGGCGGCCTGGTAGCCGCAGCCGGTGCCGACCTCGAGGATGCGCGAGCCGGCATGCGGGCGCGCGAGCGCGGTCATCAGCGCGACGACGAACGGTTGCGAGATCGTCTGGCCGAGGCCGATCGCGACGGGGCCGTCGGAATAAGCGATGAGCTGCTCGGTCTCGGGAACGAAGAGGTGGCGCGGCACCGTGCGCATCGCTTCCAGCACCGCGGGGTCCTGGACGCCCCGGGCGGCGATCTGCGCCTCCACCATCCGTTCCCGCTCTTCTCGGCGGTCGTCGTCCATCCCCCTCGACGCCTCCCAGCCGGGAGCATTATCTTCCCCCGGTGCTTCCCCCGTGGAAACTGAAGGTCGGGCTCGCCCTGGGAGGGGGGGCGGCCCGGGGCATGGCCCACATCGGCGTCCTCCGCGCCCTCGTGCGCGAGGGGATTCCCATCGACATCATCACGGGGACGAGCATGGGGGCGGTGATCGGCGGCGCGTACGCGGCGCTCGGCGACATCGGCGAGGTCGAGCGGCGCATGCAGGGCCTCCTCGGGAGCGAGGAGTTCCGCAAGAACCGCGTCTCGTTCCTCCGCGAGACGAAACAGAAGCGGGGCGGCCTCGTCTTCTCGGTCAAGAATCTCATCCGGCGCGGGATCGTCTACGGCATGTCGACGATGCGCCCGTCGCTCATCTCCGCGGAGGAGTTCGCGCGCAACCTCGGGCGCATCCTCCCCGACGTCGAGATCTCGACGACGCCGATCCGCTTCGCCGCCTCCGCGGTCGATCTCGAGATGGCGCACGAGGTCGTCCTCTGCCACGGGAAGCTGCGCGACGTCGCGGCGGCGAGCGCGGCGATCCCCGGCATCCTCCCGCCGCGGCGCTTGAACGGCCGCCTCCTCATCGACGGCGGCTGGGTCGACAAGATTCCCGTGCTCCCCGCGTTCCGCCTCGGCGCCGACGTGGTCATCGGCGTCGACATCTCGGCCGACCTCGAGGACGCGAAGCGCTACGCGCGCGGCATCGACGTCGTCATGAGGGCGAACACGATCAAGGATGCGGTGATGACCGGGCTGCACCGGCGCCTCGCCGACGTCCTCATCGAGCCGGCGGTGCGGAAGATCCACTGGGCCGACTTCGACGCGGCGGCGTTCTGCATCGCGGCGGGCGACCGGGCCGCGACCGCCGCGGCGGGCAGCATCCGCGAGCTGCTCCACCACGAGCGGTTCCGCTCGATCATGCGGCCGCCGCTCGGGAAGAGGCTGGCGCAGCGCTACCTCGCCTCGTCCGATCTTCACGTGTCGGTCGAATGAGATTGCGCCGGCCGCTCCTCGGGTGCGCCGCGATCGCGCTGATCGTCTTCGTGGCCGCGGCGATCGTGCTGCCCCGGCTCGTCGACGCCGACGCGCTGCGCGCGCGCGCGGAGGCGGAGCTCTCGAAGAGCCTTGGCCGGAAGGTCTCGCTCGGGACGACGCGCCTCACGCTCTGGACTGGGCTCGCGCTCAGCGCGGACAAATTCCGCGTCGGAGAGCCGCTGTCCGGCTCCGCGGCCGGCGTGCCGCTCGTCGAGGCGGGAGCGACGTCGGTGCACGTGGCCTTCCTGCCGCTTCTCCACAGGGAGGTCGACGCGAAGTCGATCACCGTCGAGCACGCCGCGATCCTCCGGGACGGCAAGCCTCTGCTCTCCGACCTCTCGCTCTCCAGCACGCTTCACCTGGCTCCCGACGGATCGATCGACGCGGCTGGGAAAGCGACGGCGAAGGTCGATCTGCTGCCGGCAAAGCCGACGCTCGACGCACGCTTCGCCGTCGCCTTCGCGAACGGTGCGCTCGCGATCCGCTCGGCGGACGCCGAGATCGCCGGCGCGCACGTCGGCGCCCAAGGAACGATCGACGGCGTGAGCACGCCGCAGCCTCACGCGAAGCTCGACCTCAGCGCCGACCTCGGGAAGTCCAAGCTCTCGGGGCCGCTCGACGCGACGTTCGGCCCGCAGCCGGCCGGGCGCTTCGATCTCCACGCCGATCGGCTCGACCTCGCCGAGCTGGCGGACTTCCCGTCGAAGCTCGCCGGGACGGCGCCGCCCGCGGTGCCGTCCGGGGTCGCGATGACGGCGGTCCACGCCGTGATGACGATGAACGCCGGGGAGGTCCGCCTCGACGACGCGTCGTTCCAGGCGTTCGGCGGCGAGGGGCGGGGGACCGTGAGCGCGCATCCGTTCGACGCGGAGCGGGCGTTCGCCGTCGATCAGGCGGTCAGCCGCGTCTCGATCGGCGCGCTCATCGCGGCATTGGCGCCCGCGCAGAAGGGGAGCGTCGAGGGAACCGCGGCGCTGAAGGTGGCGCTGCACGGACGTGCCGGCGAGAAGGCGCTCCTGCCGACCGTCTCGGGCCCGGGCCACGTCGAGATCACGAACGGCACGATCAAGAGCGTCGGTGTCATTCAGCAGGTCATGAAGCTCCTCGAGGTCGCGGGGGCCAAGGGGATCGCGAAGAGCGACACCCCGTTCGATCGCCTGAGCGCCGACTTCGACGTCGTGTCGGGCACGGCGACGACGAAGAACCTCGAGTTCCGCTCGGCCGATCTCGACGCCGACGGCGCCGGCACCGTCGGCCTCGGTGGGGCGCTCCACCTCGACGTGCTCGGCTCGTTCTCGAAGGCGGTCTCGGATCAGCTCGTCGCGAAGACGCCGGCGCTCTCGATCCGCGTCAACGGCGAGGGGCGGCTCACCGTCCCGCTGCAGATCCGCGGGACCGCGCAGGCGCCGAAGGTCCAGCTCGATGTCGACAAGGTGCTCCGCGAAGGGGTCGTCAAGGAGTTGAAGAAAGAGGGAACGAAGAACCTCCTGAAGAAGCTCTTCGGGGGAAAGTGACGGGAGGATCCGTGGCGAAGGAGCACGTTCATCTCATCGGGATCGGCGGGACCGGGATGGCGGGGGCCGCCGGACTCTTCGAGCAGTCGGGGTGCCGGGTCACCGGATCGGACGGCCCGCTCTATCCGCCGACGTCGACGATCCTCGCCGGTATGGGGATCGAGGTCTTCGAGGGATACGACGCCGCCCATCTCACGCCGGCCCCGGACCTCGTCGTCGTCGGGAACGCGGTGAGCCGCGGGAACCCCGAGGCCGAGGAGATGCTCGACCGCCGCCTGCCGCACCTCTCGATGGCGGCCGCGATCGAGCAGCGCTTCCTCGCCGGACGCCACTCGATCGTCGTCGCCGGCACGCACGGAAAGACGACGACGACGGCGATGCTCGCGTGGGTGCTCCACAACGCCGGGCGGAACCCCGGATTCCTGATCGGCGGCCTGCCGATGGACTTCGATGCGTCGTACCACCTCGGGAAGGGGCCGGCGTTCGTCATCGAGGGGGACGAGTACGACACCGCCTTCTTCGACAAGGGCCCGAAGTTCATGCACTACCGCCCCGACACCGCGCTCATCGGAACCGTCGAGTACGACCACGCCGACATCTACCGCGACGAGGAAGAGGTCCGCCGTGTCTTCCGATGGCTCACGAACATCGTGCCGCGGCGCGGCCTGCTCGTGCGTCACGAGGACTGCCGCACGACGGTCGACGTGACGTCGCACGCGCAGGCGCGCATCGAGGGCTACGGCCTGTCGAGCGGCAACTGGCGCGCGTCGGCGATCGAGCACACGCAAGGCGGCACGCGGTTCCGCGTGACGCGCGACGGCCTCGACTTCGCGCAGATCGCGATGCCGCTCGCCGGCGAGTACAACGTCAGGAACGCGCTCGCCGTGATCGCCGCCGCGACCGAGCAGGGGCTCGGCGCGCGCGAGATCGCGTCGGGGCTCCGGTCGTTCCGCGGCGTGCGCCGGCGCATGGAGGTGAAGGGCGAGGCGGGCGGAGTCCTCGTCCTCGACGATTTCGCGCACCACCCGACGGCGATCGCGGAAACCTTGCGCGCGGTGAAGCAGCGCTATCGCGGACGGCGCGTGTGGGCGGTCCTCGAGCCGCGCTCGTGGTCGCTCCGCCGCAACGTCTTCCAGGCGCGGCTCGCCGAGGCGTTCGACGATGCGGACGAGGTCGTGCTCGCCGAGGTCTTCGGCGCCGATCAGCTCGCGCCCGCCGAGCGCCTCGATCCCGGCCGCCTCGTCGGCGATCTCGCCGCGCGCGGACGCCCCGCGCGATTCCTCCCCGGCGTCGACGCGATCGTCGGCTACCTGCAAGAGCATCTGAGGTCCGGCGACGTCGTCGCGGTCCTCTCGAACGGCGGCTTCGGAGGCATCCACGGAAAGCTCCTGGATGCGCTCGAGCTTCGCGCCGCGAGGAAGTGAAAAGAAAACGAGCCGGCGACCCTACGTCGCCGGCTCGGGCCGGACCCCGTGTGAGGGGGGGCGGGGGACGGCCGATCCTATCGAATGGTCAGTGGTGCTTGTCGTTGCCGCCGCCGTGTCCCTGATTCGGATGCGCCTGGCCTCCACCGCCCTGACGCTCCGGCTGAGGCCGCGGCTGGGGACGCTGGGGCTGAGGCTGCGCGCGCTGCGGTTGCGGCTGAGGCCGCGGCTCGAACCGCTGCGGCTGCTGCTGTGGACGAGGCGGGTCGACCCGTTGCTGCGGCTGCGGGCGCTGCGGCTCGAAGCGCTGCGGCTGCTGCCGCTGCGGCATCGCCTGCTCGCGCGACGGGACCGGCACGAACGCGTTCCTCCGCTCGGTCTGCGGCGCGATCTCCTGCGGCCGCGTCTCGCGCGGGCGGGACATGCGCTGGTAGAGGTCGCGCACGCCGTCGGTTCCGGTCGGCCGCCGGTCGAGGCCGCCATTCGGGGCGGCGTGCGAGCGCGGAGCGGTATCCGACTCCTCGAAGACGCGGCGCTGCGGCGTCCGTGACGGTGCCGCGCCACGCGGGTCTTCCAGGATGCGGCGCGGACGCGCCCACGGGTCGTTCCCGTTCCCGTTGAACGTGCGCGACCCGTTCGACGGCGCCTGAGGCCGCGCGAACGACGGCTGAGTCACCGCCGCGCGCGGGCTCACCGGACGCTGGGGCTCCGAACGGACGATGTCCCGGCGGATGTCGTTCATCGTTCGCGACGGCCGCGAGCGGAGCGCGGTCTCGTCGAGAGGCCGCATCCGGCCCGACCGGTCGAGCGCCGTTTCCTGGAACGCCTTCTGCTGCAGCTCGCGCGATCCGGCGAAGTGGCGCGGATCGACGCGCGGCGGATTGGTCACGACGTTCGCGTGGCGCAGGTCGTTCGGCGGAATCGATCCGATCGGCACCGCGTACCGGTGAACGTTCGACGCGTAGACGTTGTTGTAGTTGACGAACGTCCAGCTGCCCGGGCCGTAGTAGCCATACGCGTAGGCCCCGCCGGCGCACCCCGGGTGGCCCCAGTAGTCGAGCGGCGCCCAGCCGACGTACGCCGAGCCCCACGACCACGAGACCCAGGCACCCGCGAACACGTCGCCGGGGATCCAGGACCAGCCGTAGCTCGGAACCCACTGCCAGTTGCCGTAGTGGTAAGGCGCCCAGCCCCACGGCTCACTGGAAACCCAGAAGTAGCCGCCGGGACCGTAGTTCCAGTAGCCGCTCCCGTACGGCTGCCAGCCCGAGGGAACGCCGCTCGGCGTCCAGACGTTGCCGTAGGTCGGAACGTTGTTCCACGAGCCGTAGGTCGACAGCTCGTTGTAATAGGGCTGCACTTCCTGCGGGACCTGGCCCTGGTCGGGTTGGCCGCCCTGGGCCATCTGCTCGTTCGGACGGTAGGCCGCGTCGCGCGTCGCGCACCAGCGGTCGAACCCGTCGCTCGCGAAGGAGGTGTGAGGCTGCGGCTCCGCCGGGGCGGACCCCTGCGCCACCGACGTGCCCGTCCCGCCGCGGACGAGGACCGAGCTCTCGTTGCCGACGACTTCCGCGACGCCGCGGAGCGCGTTCACGCGGGTGCCGCCGCGCCGGTCGGCGTCGATCCGCACGTCGCCTTCTTCGAGCACGTAGATCGAGGCGTCGCGCGTGTCGATGCGGAACTCGTCCTTGCCGTTCCCGCGGTGGGCGATCCGAAGGACGCCGCCCTGAAGCACGAGGACGCTGTTGTCCTGATACTTCGCGCCGGGCTCCGGAAGGGCCTGGAAGGCGACTTCGGTCCCGTGGTCGAGCCGCAGCAGCGTGCCGTCGGCGAGCTGGACCTCGGCGCGACCGTCGCTGCGGAGCGTGTCGCCGGGGAAGATCGGTGCGTTGACTCCGGCCCGGTCGCCCGAGTCGGTGTTGCCGTCGGCGCGCACGATCGTGGCGCCGCCCTCCTCGAACCGGATGCGGCCGTAGTCGCCGTTCAAGTAGTCGTCGGAGTACGCCTGGGGCTGGGGGTCGTCCGATTGCGCGAACGCGGGGACGGCCAACCCGAGCATCAGGGTCAGGGCCGCTGCCATCGTGCGTGTCGCGGTTCTCATGGTCGTTGGTCCTCCCGACACCCTGGTGCATTGCACCCGACGTGCCACGGGGACGGTCATCGAAAACGCCGCCGTTCCGGTCGAACCGGCCGAACCTGTCCTCCGGCGCCCCTGCGAGTGTCCTGACGAGCGGACGGCGGCCCCGCGTGTTGACGGCCTTTCGAAGCGGATGGTACCGTCGCCCCATGGCGCTCCGGCCCATCGTCTTGTATCCCGATCCGGTCCTCCTGACTCCGACCGAGCGCGTGGAGACGATCGACGACGAGGTGAAGGCGCTCGTCCGCGACATGGTCGACACGATGTACGCCGCCCCAGGGATCGGGCTCGCGGCGAATCAGGTCGGGGTCGCGAAGCGGCTCTGCATCGTGGACCTCTCGGTCGGCGATACGCCGGGGGAGCTTCGGGTGTTCATCAATCCGCGGGTCGTCGAGGCGACCGGGGCCGAGACCGCCGAGGAGGGGTGCCTGTCGTTCCCCGACATCCACCTCGACATCGAGCGGCCGAAGAACGCGACGATCGAGGCCGAGGACCTCGAGGGTAAGACGTTCCGCGTCTCCGCCGACGGCCTCCTGGCGCGGGCGATGCAGCACGAGATCGAGCACCTCGAAGGGCGCGTGTTCCTCATGAACCTCTCGCCGCTCAAGCGCGAGCTGGTGAAGCGGCAGATCAAGAAGCGGATCAAGGCGGGGGACTGGACGATGACGTTCGAGCGCCCGCCCGTGCCGTGAGGGTCGCGTTCTTCGGGACCCCGGAGACGGCGGTCCCCACCCTGGATGCGCTCCTCCGGCACGGCGTCGACGTCGCCCTCGTCGTGACCCGCGCCGATCGCCCGGTGGGCCGCTCCCGCACGCCGCGGCCTCCCGCGGTGAAGGTGCGCGCCGGCGAGGTGGGGCTCCCGGTCGTGCAGCCCGAGTCGGTCAAGGATCCGGCGTTTGCCGCCGCGCTCGAGGCGGCGGCCCCCGACGCGCTCGTCGTCGTCGCCTACGGACGCCTGCTTCCGCAGGGTGTCCTCGACGCGGCGCCTCATGGAGCGATCAACGTTCATTTCTCGATGCTCCCGGCGCTCCGCGGGGCGGCTCCGGTCGCGTGGGCGCTGGCGCGCGGGGCGCGCGAGACCGGGGTCTCTACGTTCCGCCTCGACCGCGGGCTCGACACCGGCGACGTCCTCCTTCAGGAGGCTGTGCCGATCCTCCCGCGCGAGCACGCCCCGGCGCTCCTCGCGCGTCTCGCGGTGACCGGGGCGGAACTCCTCGTACGGACGCTCGATGGGCTCGCGGCGGGCACGATCGTTCCGCACCCCCAGGACGGCGCGCGCGCGACGTACGCCCCGATCCTGACGCGCGGCGACGGCGCGTGGGATCCGGGGTGGACCGCGGCCGACCTCGAGGGGCGCGTCCGAGGCTTCGATCCGTGGCCCGGCGTCTGGTCCCGCTGCGCCGGCCGCCGCCTCCGCCTCGCCGGTGCCGTTGCGCTCGACGGCGACCTCAGCGACGCCCCCGCCGGCACGCTCCTCGACGCGCTCCGGCTCGCGTGCGCGGACGGCACGGTGGCCGCGCTCGAGGCGGTCCAGTTCGAGGGGCGGCGCGTCGTGACGGCACGCGAGGCCGCCGCGGGACGGCAGCTCGCGCCGGGGGATCGTCTTGAGCGTATCGAACCCGCGGCGTGAGGCGTACCGGATCCTGAGGCGCGTCGAGGAGGCGGGCGCGTTCGCGTCGGCGCTCCTCGAGAGCCGGCCTCCCTCCCGCGATCAGCGCGATGCGGCGCTCGTGACCGAGATCGTCCTCGGCGTTCTCCGCCGGCGTGCGGTCATCGACCACGCCGTCGCGCGCGTCGCCTCGCGCCCGATCGACGGGATCGAGCCGGCGGTGAGGGAAGCGCTCCGCGTCGGGACCTACTCGATTCTCTTCCTCGATCGCGTGCCCGACTTCGCCGCCGTGGACACCGCGGTGACGCTCGTCAAGGAGGCCGGTCACGCGAAGGCCGCGGGGTTCGTCAACGGCGTGCTGCGCCGCGTCGCGAGGGAAGGCGAGGCGCTCCTTCCGCCGGCGCCCGTTCGAGGAGACGCGGCGGCGCTCGCCCTCTACCGGTCGCACCCGGCCTGGTGGGTCGAGCGCCTCGTCCGGAGGCTCGGCTGGGAGGAAGCCGATGCTCTTCTCGCCGCGGACAACGAGCCCGCGGCGACGACGCTCGCGCCGCGGGGACCCGGACTGGCCGAAGCGCTCGCGCGCGAGGGCGTCGTCACCGAGCCGTGCGCCGAGGTCCCCGGCGCGCTCCGCGTCACGAGCGGCGTGCCCCAGCAGACGGAGGCGTTCCGCGCCGGCGCGTTCTGGATGCAGGACGAAGCGTCCCAGCGCGTCGTGCGCCTCTTCGGCGATCGTGTCGGGCCGCGCGTGGCCGACGTCTGCGCCGCCCCCGGGGGGAAGTCGCTCGGCCTCGCCGCACGCCTCGCGAAGGGCGGCGTCGTCGTCGCGCTCGATCGCCATGCGCACCGGCTGCGACGCGTCGTCGCGAACGCCGGGCGCGTCGGCGTCACGTCGATCGTGACCGTCGCGGCCGACATGACGCGGGAGGCGCCGCTCGCCGGGACGTTCGACGACGTCCTCGTCGATGCGCCGTGCAGCGGGACCGGCACCCTCCGTCGCCATCCGGAGATCCGCTGGCGCCTGCGGCCGGACGATCTCCCCGTGCTCGCCGCGCGCCAGCGCAAGATCCTCGCCTCGGCCGCCGCGCTTGTCCGCCCCGGCGGGCGGCTCGGCTATGCCGTCTGCTCGCTCGAGCCCGAGGAGGGGGAGGAGGTCGTCGCGTCGTTCCTCGACGCGCACCCGGCCTTCTCCAGGACCGGCGAGATCCTCCGCACGAGCCCCGCGCATGCGCCGCAGGACGGCTTCTACGCGGTTCTCCTGACGCGGCGTTCGGAGTGAAGGTAGGATGCGCCCTCGCGGAGGTCTCTCATGAAGCGGATGTTGGGCTGCGGGATCGTCGCTCTGGTCCTCGTCGTGGTGGTCGGCGCCGTGTTCTTCTGGGGCGTCGGCATCAGCAACGGGCTCATCGCCCGCCAGGTCGCGGTCGACGGGGCCTGGGCTCAGGTCGAGAACGTCTACCAGCGGCGGGCCGACCTCATCCCGAACCTCGTCGAGACGGTCAAGGGGGCGTCGAACTTCGAGAAGTCGACCCTCCAGGCGGTCATCGACGCGCGTGCGAAGGCGACGCAGATGGTCGTCACGCCGGAGGTCGTCAACGACCCGGCGAAGTTCCAGCAGTTCCAGAAGGTCCAGGGCGAGCTGTCCGGCGCGCTCTCGCGCCTCCTCGCGGTCGCGGAGAACTACCCCGACCTCAAGGCGAACCAGAACTACCTCGAGCTGCAATCGCAGATCGAGGGGACGGAGAACCGCATCGCGCAGGAGCGGCAGCGGTTCAACACCGCCGTCACCGACTACAACACCGCCATCCGCGTCTTCCCGGCCTCGCTCATCGCGAGCCTCCGCGGGTTCAAGGCGAAGGAGTTCTTCCAGGCCGATTCGGGGAGCGAGAAGGCCCCGCAGGTGAAGTTCTGATCCGAGCGCTCCGCGGCTTCCTCGCCGCCTCGATCGCGCTCCTCGCGGCGGGGGCGGCCCTCGGCTTCGACGTTCCCGCGAAGCCCGCGGCGCGCGTCAACGACTACGCCGGCGTCCTCTCCGCCGACACGGAACGGACGCTTGGCGAGCGCCTCGCCTCGTTCGAGCAGCAGACGTCGAACCAGATCGTCGTGGCGACGATCCCGTCGCTCGACGGCGCCGTGATCGAGGACGTCGCCGTCAAGACGTTCGAGCGATGGGGGCTCGGCCAGAAGGGGACGAACAACGGTGTCCTCCTCCTCATCGCCGTCAAGGACCACCGCGCCCGCATCGAGGTCGGTTACGGCCTCGAGGACAAGCTGACCGACGCGCTCTCGCGCCGCATCCTCGAGACCCACCTGTTCCCGGCGCTCCGCGGGGGCGACTGGGACGGCGGCGTCACCGCGACCGTCGACGCGATCGTCGCGGTCACGCAGGGCACGTACGTCGCCAAGGCGCCCCCTCCGCGGAGGCGCGGCTCGTCGTGGTGGGTTCCGCTCATTCCGTTCGGGATCCTGGTGATCTTCATCATCATCGCGTCTCAGAGCGGCCGAGGCATCTCCGGCAGGGGACGCCGCAACGTCTTCCGCACAGGCCCGTTCTGGTGGGGAGGCGGCGGGTTTGGCGGAGGCGGGGGAGGCTGGGGCGGAGGCGGCTGGAGCGGCGGCGGTGGTGGCGGCGGGGGAGGCTTCGGCGGATTCTCCGGCGGAGGCGGGATGTCGGGGGGTGGAGGCGCGTCGGGATCATGGTGACGCGATGACGGCCCTCCTCGCTCCGGCCGACGAGCACCGGATCGTCGAGGCGATCCGCGCCGCGGAGTCTCGGACCTCGGGCGAGATCCACGTGCACCTCGAGCGCCGCTCCGGCGGACGGCCTCTCGAGGCCGCGCGCCGCTGGTTCGTCCGCCTCCGGATGGACCGAACACGCGAGCGGAACGGCATCCTGTTCTACGTCGCGGTCGACGAGCGTCTCTTCGCCGTCGTCGGCGACGCCGGCATCCACGAGCGCGTCGGCGTCGCGTTCTGGGAGTCGCTGCGCGACGTCCTGGCGGGATCGTTCGCCGCGGGTGATCACGCAGGAGGTCTCGTCCGCGCCATCGGCGAGGCCGGGAAGCAGCTGGCGGAGCACTTCCCCCGTCGCGGCGACGACGAGAACGAATTGCCCGACGAGGTGTCGACCTCATGAGCTGGCGAAGGGCCGCCCGGATCGGGGCGTGGATCGCCGGCAGCGCGGCGGTCGCGGGCGCCGTCGGCCTCACGTCGTTCTGCGTCGCGTTCCGCGCGGATCGCCGCAGCAGCGTGCTCGAGGTGCCGGACTGGAGCGGCAAGCCGCGCGCGGATGCGGCGGAAGAGGCGGCGGCGCTCGGGCTCGGCTTCGAGGTCGGCGAGGAGCGGCACGACCCGGCGGTATCGCCGGGGCGCGTCCTGTCACAGGAGCCGGCGGCGAAGACGAGCGTGAGGCGCGGGCGCGTCATCCGCGTCGTCGTGAGCCTCGGCGGCGAGACCCTGAGCGTTCCCACGGTCGTCGGCACACCCGCGCGCCAGGCGGATCTCGAGATCCGGCGCCAGGGCCTCTCCTCCGGATTCGAGACGCGCGTCCACGACGCCTCGGTACCGGCGGGCAAGGTCATGGATCAATTCCCGGCGGCCGGCGCGCTCGCGACATCGGGGGAGCGGGTCGATCGTCTGGTCTCCGACGGCGAGCGGCCGAAGGTCTGGATCATGCCGGACCTCCGGGGCCGCTCGTTGCGCGCCGCGCAGGAATGGATCACCCTGTGCGGGTTTCGCTCGGGGGCGGTCGCGCGCGAGCCGGCGGCGGACCGCGAGCCCGGGACGGTGCTCCGCCAGCGGCCGCTTCCGGGATGGCCGGTGGCGAAGTCGGACACCGTCCAGCTCACCGTGGCGAACTAGGAGACGAGATCTTGGGCGCCGTCATCGCACCGTCGATCCTGTCGGCCGATTTCTCGCGCCTCGGCGCGGAGATCAAAGACGCCGAGGCCGGCGGCGCCGCGATGATCCACGTCGACGTCATGGACGGCCACTTCGTTCCGAACATCACGATCGGGCCGGCGGTGACGAAGGCGGTACGGCGCGTCACGCAGCTCCCGGTCGATTGCCACCTGATGATCGAGGAGCCCGACCGTTACATCGACGCCTTCGCCGAGGCCGGAGCCGACATGATCTCGGTCCACGTCGAGGTCGCGCGGCATCTCGAGCGCACCGTGCGCGCGATCCAGGCCGCGGGGCGGAAGGCCGGCGTCGTCCTGAACCCGGCGACGCCCCTCGACTCCCTCACCGAGATCCTGCCGGCGGCCGACTTCGTCCTGCTCATGTCGGTCAACCCCGGCTTCGGCGGCCAGCAGCTCATCCGGCCGGTTCTCGACAAGGTCCGGCGCCTCCGCGCGTGGATCGATCGCGAAGGTCTCGCCACGCGGATCGAGATCGACGGCGGGGTGACTCTCGAGAACGTCGACGAGGTCGCGGCGACCGGCGTCGACATGATCGTCGCCGGCTCGGCGATCTTCGGCACGACGGACGCGAGGGGCGCGACGTCGGCGCTCGTCCGGCGGGCCGCCGCCGTCGCGGAGCAGGCGCGCCGTGTCTGAGACGACCGCCGCCCCGATCCGCGTTTCGATCACCGGAACACGCGTCCGCTACCCCGAGACCGACCGGATGGGGATCGCGCACCACACGCACTACTTCGTCTGGTTCGAGCTGGGCCGCACCGAGCTCATGCGCGAGGCCGGATGCGCCTACGGCGCCCTCGAGGACGACGACGAGGTCTTCTTCCCCGTCATCGAGGCGGGCGCGGCCTACAAGGCGTCGGCGCGCTACGACGAGCGGATCGAGATCGAGACCCGCCTGACGGCGGCCGAAGGAGCCCGCGTGCGATTCGAGTACGCCGTGCGGCGCGCCGGTGACGGCACGCTCCTCGCGACCGGGTTCACGGTCCACGCCGCGTGCGGCCCCGACGGCCGTCCGATGAGGATCCCCGAGTCGGTGCGGGCGCGGCTGGGGAGTGCATGACGAGACGAACGATCGCCTGCGTCATGCTCGCTTCGATTGCGATCACAGGGTGCGCCGGCAAGAAAAAGAAGGCCCAGTCGACGGCGGAGGTCTTGACCGCGGAGCAGACCCTCGCCCGCGCCGACGACGCGATGGCGCGCCATCAGCTCCGCAAGGCGAAGAACCTTCTCCAGGGGATCCAGTTCACGCAGGCCGAGCGTCCGACGTACGAGCCGCTCGTCCGTCTCGGCCTCGCGGACGCGACGTACTACCTCGGCGACGATCTCTCGCTCATCGAGGCGCGCTCCAAGTACCTCGATTTCGTGACCCTCTACGCCGATCACCCGCGCGCGCCTTACGCGCAGTTCCAGGCGGGCATGTGCTCGGTGAAGCAGATCTACACGGCGGCGCGCGACCAGGCGCAGACCCGGGTGGCGATCGACGACTTCGCGGAGATCGACAAGCGCTGGCCGCAGTCGCCGTACGGCCGCGCCGCGCGCCAGTTCGTCGGCAAGGGCCAGGACGTGCTCGCCGAGCACGAGTTCGTCGTCGGCACCTTCTACCGCACGAAACAGGCGTACGCCGCGGCGGCTCAGCGTTTCAAGCATCTGCTCGAGACCTATCCGACCTACCGCGCGAAGGACAAGGTTTACTACTGGCTCGGATGGACCATGACCCATGCCAGCGATACCGCGGGCGGCCGCGTGTGGCTCGATCAGGTCATGAACGAGTACCCGCGCAGCAAATACGCCTCGATGGCCCAGAAGCTCCTCGCCGACGAAGCGAAGCAGGACGCGAAGAAGCCGAAGACGGAATAGGTCAGAACAACCGGTCGTGCGCCGTCTTCGTGATCGCGGCGAGGCCGGGATACGCCGCGACAAGCTCCGGCGGCACCTCCGGCACGACCCCCTGGATGAGATGCTTGAGCTGGAGCGCGTTCGCGAGCGCCTGCCCGCGGAAGTGATTGTTCGCGATCGCGTAGACGGCGTGCGCGGACCGGCTCATGCCGCGTGCCGTCTCCGCGAGCGGCCCGAGCTCGCTCTCGGCGTAGAGGTAGTCGTAACGCGCGTCGCGGCCCGCGTCCTCGGCAAACCAGTTCGCCGCGTTCCGTCCGTGCAGGCGCAGGTACCCGACTTCCGAGGTCACGCGGGGCCGCGGGGGTGCCGTGCTCGACATCCGCGGCTGATCGACGACGCACCATCCGGCGCCGAGGCGGTGAATCCACGCGGCGGCGGCATCGTCGTCCCACGAGACATGGCGCGTCTCGACGACGACCGGCCAGCCGGACGCGGCGTCGACGAGGCGGCCGACCCTCCCGCGATTGGTTTCCGTCCAGTGGAAGGACTGCGGGAACTGGACGAGCAGCGCACCGAGGAGACCCGACGCGCGCAGCGGGGCCAATCCCTCGAACGTCGGCCTTACGACGGCCGCCGCGTCGTCCCACGGCTCGTGCGTCCACGCGCGGTGCGCCTTCGCGGTGAAGCGGAAGCCGGACCGCTTCGCGCCGCGCTTCGCCCACGACTCGGCGGTCTTCGGCGACGCGGGGCGGTAGAACGTGCTGTTGATCTCGACGACGTCGACGAACCGCGCGAGCCACGACAGACGGTCGAAGCCGCGATGCGCGGTGGCGGGATAGGCGATCCCGGCCCAATCGGGATAGTCCCAGCCCGCGACGCCGACGTAGGTCACCCCATGCGGGCGGCCGCCTCCTTCGGCGCGAGCTTCGCGTAGATCCGGTCGTGGACGGGCGTCTCGATGCCGAGCGCGTCTCCGATCCGGACGACCGCGCCCGTCCAGTCGTCGAGCTCCGAGGGCCGGCCGGCGGCGATATCGCGCTGCAGCGAGGACGTTCCCGAGGGAGAAAGTCCGGAGACGAAGGCGAGCGCCGACGCCACGGCATCGTCGGGGAGCGCGACCCCACGCGCGCGGCCAAGCTCGAAGATCTCGCGCATCGCCCCCTCGAGCATCGCCCAGAGCTCGGGGCTACCGCGCATCGTGCCGAGATCGGCGTCGGCGAAGGCGCCGACGCCGCCGACCGGTACGACGAAGAGGAACTTCTGCCACAGCGCGACGTGGATGTCCTTGGGGATCTCGGCGGAGATTCCGGCATCGCGGAACGCCTGACGCAGGCGGCGCGTGCGCGCACGCACACGGCCGTCGAGCTCGCCGAATCGGATGAAGTTCGTGGAGCCGACGCTCACGATCCGCCCGGGGCCGTCGACGCGGGTGATCGTGCCGCAGAGCCCGCCCATGACGCGGTCGAGGCCGAGCGCCGAGGTGAGGCGGTCGACGGTCTCGACACCGTTCTGGAGCGGGACGACGACGGCGCGCCGGCCGAGGACCGGCGCGAGCCCTGCGGCGACGGCGGCGACCTGCCACGACTTCACGCCGAGGATCACGACCTGCGCGTCCCGGATGGAAGCGAGGTCGTCGGTGGCGTCCTTCGGCCTCACGACGGTCGTCGCATCGTCGGTGACGAGCGTGAGACCGCGATCGCGGATCGCCGCCAGATGCGCGCCGCGCGCGATGAAGACGACGTCGTGGCCCGCCTGCGCGAGACGCGCGCCGAAGTACCCTCCCGCGCCGCCCACGCCGACGACCGCGATGCTCATCGCGCGCTCAGAACCGGAGCGACAGGCAGCTGAGGCCGCCGTCCATCTTCTGGAACTCCGACATGTCGAGGGCGACGACCTCGAGGCCGGCCGCCTCGACCGCGCGCCTCGTCTTCAGGAATCCGCCGGCGAGCAGCACACGGCCGCCGATGGCGACGGCGTTCGCGGCATACGTCTCGTCATCGGGCACCGTGACCCTCTCGTACCCCTCGAACGCCGGATCCCGGGCGAGCGCGTCGACGGCGAGCAGGCGCCGACCGCCGAGCCACGCCATGCCGCTCTTGAGGTGGAGGAGCCCGTCCGCTCGCCGCACGTCCGCGATCCGCACCGCGAACCCCTGGCGCGCCAGGATCTCGCCGAGCTGGCGCGCGCCCTCCTCGTCCGTGCGCGACGAGAGGCCGATGAAGAACGTCTCGCCCGCCGCGCAGACATCGCCGCCGTCGACCGAGCCGGGTGCCTCGATCGCTCCGGCGATCGGGACGCACGACGCGATGGTGCTCCGGAGCGAGGCGACCTCGCCGGCGCGGCTCTTCGCCCCCGGCCGCATGAGGACGGCGCCTCCCGGCGTCATGACGGCGACGTCCTCGACGAACGTCGCGTCGGGGAATGCCGCGTCGGGCGCCGCGGTCACGACCGCCACACCATGGTGCGCGAGCGCCCCGGCGTAGCGTCCGTGCTGCTCGAGCGCGCGGGCGAAGTCGGGCGCGCCGAGCCCCGCCGTCGTCAGGCCGTCGGCGAAGTTCGGCGTGGGAGGACGGACGATGGCATTTTTGAAGACCGGTTCGCTCTTCATCAGGAGCGAAGGATAGCGCCGCTCTTGGTATCGTACGCCGCTCATGGCGAAAACCGACCGTCCCTCGCTCGATCCGATCTTCCGCCCGCGCTCGGTCGCGGTGATCGGCGCCTCGCGCCGCCCGCACACGATCGGCCGCGAGATCCTCGCCAACCTCGCGGGGTTCGAGTTCACGGGGCCGGTCTATCCGGTCAATCCAGGCGCGACGTCGATCCACTCGATCCCGTGCTATCCGTCGATCGGCGCCATCCCCGGTCCCGTCGATCTCGCGATCGTCACCGTTCCGAAGGAAAAGGTCCTCGAGGTCGTCCACGCTTGCGGCCGGAAGAAGGTCGGCGGCCTCGTCGTCATCACGGCGGGCTTCAAGGAGATCGGCGGCGACGGGCGCTCGCTCGAGGCGGCGCTCAAGGCGGCGGTGCGGAAGTACCGGATGCGGATGGTCGGCCCGAACTGCATGGGCGTCGTCAACACCGAGGAGAACGTCCGCTTGAACGCCACGTTCGCGGCGACCGTCCCGGTGCGCGGGAACGTCGGCTTCGTCTCGCAGTCGGGCGCGCTCGGCGAGGCGATCCTCGCCGACGCCGCCGACAACGGTCTCGGCGTCGCGATGTTCGTCTCGATGGGGAACAAGACCGACGTCTCCGGCAACGACCTCCTCGAGTACTGGGAGGACAATCCGGACGTCCAGGCGATCCTCATGTACCTCGAGTCGTTCGGCAACCCGCGGCGGTTCACGACGATCGCGCGCCGCATCACGCGCAAGAAGCCGATCGTCGCCGTGAAGGCGGGCCGGACGGCGCGCGGGGCGCAGGCGGCTTCGTCGCACACCGGCTCGATCGTCGCGCTCGACACCGCCACCGACACGCTCCTCGAGCAGTGCGGAGTGCTCCGCGTCTCGTCGATGGAGGAGATGATCTCGCTCGCGCAGGCACTCGCCAATCAGCCGGTCCCGAAGGGCGGCCGCATCGCGATCGTGACGAACGCGGGCGGCCCGGGGATCCTCTGCACCGACGCCCTCATCGGGGCGGGCCTCACGCTCGCCGAGCTCGCGCCGAAGACCCGGAAGGCGCTCGCCAAGGCGCTGCCGCCGGAGGCGTCGACCGCGAACCCGGTCGACATGATCGCGTCGGCGGACGCCGCGCGTTATCGCGCGGCGCTCGACCTCGTGAAGAAGGATCCCGGCGTCGACGGGATCGTCGCGATCTTCGTCTCGCCGATCATGATCGACGCCTACGAGGTCGCGGGCGCGATCGCGATGGCCGCCGACGGCACGAAGCCGGTGCTCTCGGTCTTCATGGGCAAGCAGCGGAGCGCGGAAGGGGTCGCGTGGCTGCGCGACCGGCGCGTGCCGGTTTACCGGTTCCCCGAGGATGCCGCCGCGGCGATGGTCGGCCTCGCCCGCTACCGCGAGCTGCGCGACCGCCCGGCCGGTAAGACGGTGAGGTACAAGGCGGAGCCGCGTCGCGCGAAGAAGGCGATCGCCACCGCTCGCCGCGCGGGCCGCACGATGCTCGCCGCCGACGAGGTGCGCGAGGTTCTCACCGCGTACGGCCTGGCGCTGGCGCCATCGGCGCTCGCCTCCTCGGCCGGCGAGGCGATCGACGCCGCGCAGGAGTTCGGCTACCCGGTCGTTTTGAAGGCGTCGTCGGCCCGCATCTCGCACAAGTCGGACGTCGGCGGCGTCAAGGTCGATCTCAGGAACGCGGACGAGGTGGGCCAGGCGTACCGCGATCTCGTCGGCCGCCTCCGCAAGGCCGACCCGAAGATCCGTGTACAGGTCCAGCCGATGATCACGGGCGGCCGCGAGACGATCCTCGGCATGACGCGCGACCCTCAGTTCGGGCCGGTCCTCATGTTCGGTCTCGGCGGCATCTTCGTCGAGGTCATGAAGGACGTCGCGATCCGCATCCACCCGCTCACCGACGTGACCGCGCGCGGGATGATCGAGCGCATCAAGGGCTTCCCGCTCCTCGCCGGCGCGCGCGGCGACGTTCCGGTCGACCTCGCCTTCCTCGAGGAGTCGCTCCTCCGCCTCTCCCAGCTCGTCGGCGACCTCGAAGACGACCTCGCCGAGCTCGACCTCAACCCGCTCATCGTGACGAGCGACCGCAAGCGCTCGTTCATCGTCGACGCGAGGATCGCGCTGACCGCGAAAAGCTAGGGTTGAGCCGGCGCCGTTCTAGGCCGAAGCGGGGTTTTCCGCTTAAACTCGTGCGGTCCTCATGCGGGGACCGGTGGGCTCGGGATGGCATGGATCCGGGAGGCGATCGGCGCGCTCGTCGACATCGACGGCACGCTCGTCGACGTGGGGCGCGGAGCGGTGCCCGGCGCGGCGGCGTTCCTCGACCGGCTCCACGCCAGGGCCCTCCCGTACAAGATCTGCAGCAATACGTCGCGGCGGTCGCGCGCCGACGTCGTGCGCGCGCTCGCGGACGACGGCCTGCGGGTGCGCGCCGGTGACATCGTGCTCCCCGCGCTCCTCGCGAGGCGCACGATCCTCGACTCGGGCGCGCACCGCGCGCAGCTCCTCGTTCCCGAAGCGTGCGTCGCGGATTTCGCGGGGATCGAAGCGGTCGAGGAGGGAGGGGATTGGGTCGTCGTCGGCGACCTCGGGCGAGGGTTCACCGCCGACCGTCTCGACCCGGCGTTCCGCGCGCTTCGCGACGGAGCGCGCCTCCTCGCGCTGCACCGGAACCTCTCGTGGTACGCGGGGCCCGAGCGGGGATGGGTGCTCGACGCGGGGGCCTACGTGGCGGCGCTCGAGCAGGCGAGCGGTGCCGCGGCAATCGTCGTCGGGAAGCCGGCCCGCGCGTTCTTCGACCTGGCGCTCGCCGATCTCGGCCTGCCGGCCGCGGACGTCGTCATGATCGGGGACAGCATCGAGAACGATTGCGTCGGGGCGGCGGCGGCCGGCTGCCGGACCTGCGTCGTACGCGGCACCGCGTTTCGCGCAGAGACCCTCGCCGCTTCTCCGGTCCGCCCCGACGTCGTCGTCGATTCGGTCGACGACCTCACACCCTGAGGATCAGAAACCGATTCCCACGCTGACGTGCGGCAGGTTGAGGCCGATCCCGAAGTGGGGGCCGCCGTAAGGGGCCGGACCGTAGTACGGAGCCGGCGGATAGGCCGGCGCCGGCGCGTAATACGGCGCGTAGTAGCCGCCGTAGTAGGCCGGCGGCGCGACGACGACCGGGCCGTAGTACGGCGCGTAGTAGCCACCGTAGTAGCCGCCGTGCACGTGATAGCCGCCGCCGTAGTAGCCGTGGGAGTGGCCGTAGCCGCCGCCGTAATAGGCGCCGCCCGTGTGATAGCCGCCACCGCCGTGGTAGCCGCCACCGCCACCACCGTGCCAGCCACCGCCACCGCCACCACCGCCGTGATAGCCGCCACCACCGTGATAGCCGCCGCGCCCCTGGGCTGCCGAAGCCGAGGACGCCGACATGCCGAGCACGAGCGCCGGGATCGCCAAGGCCGCGGCGAAGCGGAGCAGACGAGAGTGAATGGATCGAGCGTACATCTCAGTCCTCCACGTTGATTTCCGCGGAAACCGATTGCGAGGTCCGGGCCAAGACCGGGAATCCGGAAGAACGCCCCTTTTCACGGAGCGGTCCGCTGCCGAGGACGCGGCGCTGTCCTCCTCAGTGGGCGAGGACCCAATCCGCGATCGCCTGGATGACGGCGGGGTCGACGTTTCCCGGGATCCCATACTCGGCGCCGGTCGACTCCTTCTGGACCTTCATGAAGAGGTGGTTGAGGCCGGGGAAGCTCCGGTAGGTCACGCGGCCGCCGTCGGTGCCCACCTTCTGCTGAAGGGCGCCGAAGTCGAGGTCCTTCCGGACCTGGATGTCCGCATCGCCCTGGAGGACGAGGACCGGGACCTTCACACTCTGGACCATCGCGGGTACGTCGAGCGCCATGACCTCGCGCCAGTACGCCGGAGGCGCCCCCATGAACGCGGGCGTGTCGGTCTTCGAGGCGTCGCGGATCGCGGTGAAGCGTTCGCGGAGGTCGGCGACGGTGGCGTCGATCTCCTCGTCGGTGCGGCCGGTCAGCTTCGCGCCGTAGCGGGTCTGGTCGATGACGAGCTCGTCGATGGGGCGCACCGCGGGCGCGAGCATGACGACGCCGCGGACCGCGGGGTCGATCGCGGCGACGTGCGGCGCGACCGAAGCTCCCTCGGAGTGGCCGAGGACGAAGACGCGCTTGGGATCGACCCCGGGCGTCGCGCGGAGCTGCGCGAGAGCGACCTGCGCGTCGTCGTAGTACTCCTCCTTGAGCTGGATCGTCCCCAGCTTCGCCGGATCGCGCACGGCGAAGGTGCGCTTGTCGAAGCGCAAGCTCGCGATCCCGCGCGACGCGAGGCCGCGCGCGATGTCCTGGAACGGCTTGTTCGGCCCGATCGTCTCGTCGCCGTCGTGCGCGCCGGAGCCCGAGAGGAAGACGATGCCGGCGACCGGCTTCTCCGACTTCGGAACGGTGAGGACGGCGGGAAGCGCGCCGGCGGCGCTCTTGACCGTCGTCTCCGTCTCGCCGGCGGGACGCGCCGTCGCCGCGGCCGCGGCGGCCGCCGGCTCGTACCCCTTCCGGCGGAGGACGAAGTTCTGGATCGCGACCGTCGCCTGGAGGAGCGCGCCGTCCGAGGCGCGTGCGATGAGCTCCTCGCGCACGTTCGCGATCGTGAGCGCGTAGCTGCGCGTCGCCACCGTCTTTCCCGCGAGCTTGCCGGAGCCGTCGGGACCGCGGTGGACGGTGGCCGGAAACGCCTGGAGGGCCTGCGGCACGACCGCGGTGATCGCCTTCTCCTGATCGGCGCCGAGCCCTTCGAGGCTGCGCGTCAGCACGTCGAGATGGGAGCCGAAGTTGTTGTCGAGAAGGTACGTGGGGCCCTTGGCGTCGATCGTCTCGCTCTTCGCCGGCTCGGCGGCGCCGAGGGGGGTCACCGAGAGCGTGAACTTGTCGCCCGCCGGTGCAGCCTTGAAGACGAGCTGCTGGCCCTGCGCGTCGAGGCTCAGCTCGTAACTTTTGAGGCGGCCATCCTTCGCGAGCAGCGCCGATTGCGTGAGCTTGCCCTCGCCGCCGCCGGGAGGGGTGACCGTGAGCGTGCTCGTCAGCGTCTGCTGCTCCCCGCCGGCGACGCGCCGGGCCTCCTCGGTGCCGATGGCCGTTCCCTTCATGAGGAGCTCGAAGACTTCGGGGGCCGGTGCGGCCGGCTTCGCCGGTGCCGGTGTCGCCGCCGCGCTCGCAAACGGGACGGCGATCGAGCAGACGGCGAGCGCGAAGACGAACGAGCGAAGTGTCATCGGAGCCTCCCGGCGCCAGTGTACCAAGCGCCCCGCCACGCTAAACTGCCGCCATGCGGCGGATCGCTTCCTCATGGGCCTCCTTCGCGGCCGCCGCGTCTGTGGTGGTCGCCGGCGCGTGCGGCAAGACCGGGCCGCTCCGGCCTCCGACGCCGCGCGGCCCACGCGCCCCGGGAGCGGTGGAGGCACGGCAGTTCGGGAGCGGCGTCGAGGTGGCGTTCACCGTCCCTCAGCCGATGGGCAAGGACCCGGCGCAGCAGGTGGCGCGCACGGAGATCCTCCGCGTCGACTATCCGAAGGGTGTGACGGCGGCGAACGACCCCGACGCGTTCCGCTTCCGCGGCACCGTCGTCGCGGAGGTGGGCGCCGACGTCGCCAAGCCCGGCGCGCGCATCGTCGTCCCCGACCCGACGGTGAGCGCCCTCGCCGATCACGGCATCGGGTGGACCCTCCGCTACGGTGTCCGCGTCCGCGACCACCGCGACCGGCCGTCGCCCCTCGTCGTCGCGCAGGACCTGCCGGTCGTGGGCCCGGTCGAGCCGCCGACCGGGCTGAAGGGCGAAGCGACGGCCGACGGCGTTCGCTTGAGCTGGCAAGCGCCGCAACCTGGAGCCGCCGATGCCACGTTCAACGTCTATCGCGGGCCGTCCGACGGACTCCTCTCCGAGCGGCCCGTGAACCTGAAGCCGCTCACGACGCTGACCTACCTCGACCCGACGGTGACGAGCGGCAAGGTCTACAAGTACATCGTGCGGACGGTGGCCGCGACGGCGCCGCCGTACCGCGAGAGCGTCTCCTCCCAGCCGGCGGTCGTCGACGCCTCGGACAAGTTCGCTCCCAAGGCCCCGACCGGTCTCGTCGCGGTGCAGGAGGGAAAGGCGATGCGCCTCCTGTGGAACCCGGGCTCGGAGCCCGACCTCGACGGGTACTACGTCTACCGGAGCGTCGGCGACGGCGGATGGACGAAGCTGAGCGATCTCGTGCACCAGCCCTCGTACCTCGATGCGGCGGTCGAGCCCGGGATGAAGGTGCGCTACCGCGTCACCGCGGTCGATCGCGCCACTCCGCCGAACGAGAGCGAGCCCTCCGCCGTGTCCGAGCAGACGGTTGCCGCCGAGCCCGCGGGGGCACCGTGAGCCATGGGGTCCCGTTCGCGAAAATGTCCGGAGCCGGGAACGACTTCGTCGTGCTCGACGCGTCCACGTGGGGCTCGATCACGGACCGGGTGTCCTGGGTGCGGCGGGTCTGCCGCCGCGGGCTGTCCGTGGGATCGGACGGCGTCCTCGTCGTCGGGCCCGAGGACGGCGGTGTCCGGGTCGTCTTCTTCAATCCCGACGGAGGCGAGGCGTTCTGCGGCAACGGATCACGCTGCGCGGCTCGCTTCGCGGCGGCGCGTGGGATGGCGCCCCGGTCGATGACCCTCGCGACGTACGCCGGTGCCGTCGCGGCTGAAGTGGACGGCGATCGCGTGCGCCTGGTGTTGCCGCCTCCCGTCGATCAAGGCGAGATCGTGTTGCGCGATGCCGAAGGGTCGGCGCACCGCGCGCGGCTCATCGTGGCCGGCGTGCCGCACGTCGTCCTCCGGGTCGAGGGCCTCGACAGGTGGCCGCTCGCGCGGATCGCGCCGGCGCTCAGGCGCGACCCGTCGCTCGGGCCGGCGGGAGCCAACATCGATGCCGTCGAAACGGAGAGCGGCGGGGCGGTCCGTGTCCGCACGTGGGAGCGCGGCGTGGAAGGCGAGACGCTGGCGTGCGGCTCGGGAGCGGTCGCGAGCGCGCTTCTCGCGCGGATCCAGGGGGCGGGGGAACGGGTCACCGTCGTTCCGCGGAGCGGGATCCCCCTCGTCGTCGAGCTTCCGGGCGATCCGCGGCGGCCGTCGTCGGCGATCCTCATCGGTGACGCGCGCTTCGTCTTCGAGGGCGCGTTGTCGGAGGAAGGGCTCGGGCCTCCCCCGTGAAACCGGCCTCGCGGCTCAGGAAGGTCCTCGACTGGACCCTCGGCCTCGGGCTCATCGCTCTCGGCATCGTCGGTCTCGTGCTCCCCGGCCTGCAGGGGATCCTCCTGATCCTCGCGGGGCTCGCGGTCCTGAGCAGTCACAGCCCCAGGGCGAGGCGTCTTCTCGACATGCTCAAGGCGAAGGTCAAGGCGGCGAAGGACCGCGTGACCAGAAACAAGGGGACAGGCACTAGTTAGGTTGTTTCAGTCCGGCAGCCCGCGGCGCTTGCGGTCGGCGAGCGTCTCGTCGAACGCCTGCGTCACGATCGTGCGCGCGAACGACGGCTTGGCGGCCGGGTCGAACCGTTGCGCGAGGCCGGGGTCCGCAAGGACGCGATCGACGATGTCCTTCTGCGGCACGAGATCGGTGAACGCTTCCTGCACGCGGCCGCGCGTCCACGCGAGCGTGTCGCGCATCGTGCGTGCTGCGGCGACGTCCTGCGCCGGCCCCCTCGTCGGGACGAGGAACTTGAGATCGTCGCGTACGAGATCGTTCAAGGCACCGATCCATCCGCGGATGTCGGAGTCCTTGCCGTAGGGGTTGCGATCGCCGACCAGCAAGCCGCCGATCGCCATGATCCCCGTCCCCGGGAACTCGACCCAGAGGTCGCCACGAGAGTGCGCGTGCGGCAGCGGATAGAGCAAAACCTTCCGTACCGGGTCGTCGAGCGTGAACGGCCCCGCCGCGTAGAGGACCGGAAGGACGCGCTTCGGCTCCTCCCAGCCGCTCGGATCGGCGGCGCGCGCGCGGAACTCGGCGCCAACGTCGAAATCCTTGTCCTCGAGGCTCGCCCGCGCGCTCGCCGAGGCGACGACGAGCGTCTCCGGCGGGAACGCCGACGCGCCGCCGCACGCCTCCTGGTGCGGATGCGTGAGGACGAGGTAGCGGACCGGCTTCTTGAGGTCGGTCGCGATCGCGGCGAGGAGCGCCTTCGCCGCCGCGGGCGTCGGCTGCGCATCGATGACGAGGAGGCCGTCCGCGCGCTCGACGACGATCGAGTTGGTGCCCTCGAGCCCGGGGGCGGTGTTCCGGTAGACCCGCATGCCGGGGGCGAGGGTCTCGACGTCGAAGTCACCCCGCCGGGCGCCCTCCGGCGCCGCCAGGGACGAGACGCAAGCGATCCCCAGCATCACGGTGGCCGCGGCGACACGCATAGAAGCGCGAATCTACCATCGGGTCACGGACCGGGCTACTCGACCCCGAGCCCTTTCGGCCACGCGATCGCGTAAAGACGGGCGCCGGCGAGGACGCGCTTGACGTAGATCCTCGTCTCGGGAATCGGGATGCGCTCGACGAAGCGCTCGTCGTCGGCGCGGGCGGTCGACCACCGCTCGACGCGCGCCGGGCCGCCGTTGTAGGCCGCGAGCCCCGGCGGGACCGACCCGAAGCGCCGGATGTAGTCCTGGAGATGGGCGCAGCCGAGCCTGAGATTGGTCTCGGGGTCGAAGAGGTCGTCCGGCTTGAAGGGGGCGATCTTGAGACGCGCCGCGAGCTCGGCCCCCACCGCGGGCATGACCTGAAGGAGGCCCCGCGCGCCCGCGGACGAGACGGCGAGCGGATTGAACGCGCTCTCCTGGAGGGCGACCGCGGCGAGGAGCGCCGGTGGAAGCCCGCACTCCTTCGCGGCCTTGGTGATCGCCTCGGCCGACGGCGCGGGGGCGAGGAGGCGCCAGAGCGAGACCGGAACGCGCTCGACGCGTGCGCGGTCACGGTCGCCGATCGCGCGCTGCGCGAACGCCACCGCGTCCGCGAGCGAGCCCGCCTGGCGCGCCGCGGTGGCCGCTTCGGAGGCGACCGTCATGCGCGCCGCGTCGTCGGCGCCGTCGAGCGCCGCACGATACGAGGACGACGCGGCATCCCAGAGTCCGACCGAGGCGAGCTGGCGACCGGCGGCGAGCCATCGACCGGGATTCGTCAGGGGGGCCAGATCGCCGGCGGCCGCCGGTACGGGCGTGCCGAGGCGTTTCGCCGCGAGGATCCCGTAGTAGTGGTTGCCGTAATCGGCCGCGAGGTGCTGCCATGCGTCGCGTGCGGCGGCGGAGCGGCCGCTCGCGTCCGCGATCCGCGCGCGCCAGTAGAGCGCGGTGATCTTGACGCCGTCGGGGGCGTCGGGCCTAGCGAGCGCGCGGGCGAAGCCGGCGTCGGCGTCCACCGTCTTGCCGAGCTCGTACGCGGCCCACCCTTCCCGGAGGAGGGCGAGCGGGTCGGCGTCGTCCCCGGCCGCGAGCCGGTAGCGGCGGTAGGCGTCGAGGGTCGCGGGGCTCGGGACACCCTCGCCGGCCTTCGCGAGATCGAGGAGCGCGTGCTCGCGCCAGGGCGATGCCCCTTGGCGCCCCAAGGTCTGGAGCGCGCTCCGGTAGAGGTCGTACCGGCCGGCGTCGGCGGCGAGCCGCGCCTCGAGGTAGCGCGCGCCGTCCTTCGTTCCGGCGTCTCCGGTCTTGGCGCGCACGAGCGCCGCGCGCGCTTCCGCCGTCCGGCCGAGCTTGAAGAACGCCTCCCCCGCGGCCAGCGACTCGGACGGGGTCGGCGGTGACGGGAGCGCCAGCAGATCCAACGCCTGCTGTGTCCGGTTCTCCTCGACGAGCCGGCGTGCCGCCGTGACGAGCTTCGGGCGATCGGCGGGCTCGAAGCGTGCCGCCGCATCGGGAACCGTTTCCTGGAAGGCGGTCAAGACGAGCGCCGTGTCGTCGGCGGACATCGGCGCGAGCGCGGCCTCGGCGAGGCGGCGGCGGGCGCCCGCGGGATCGCCGTTCGCGGCCAAGAGGCGGGCCGCTTCGACCGTCCCCGACGCGCTCTTCGCGTCATCGAGAACGCGGAGCGCATCTTGCCACCGCCCCTTGGCCACCGCCGATGCGACCACGATCCGCCGCGCGTCGTCGCCCGATGGAAATCCGGGGATCGCCAAGGCGCGTCGCGCGAGATCGCCGGCGCGATCCGCATCGGAGCCGGCGAGGAGCGCCCGCGCGCGGAGCACGAGCGCGAGAGGGGCGAGCGGCTCCGACTCCGGCAGCTCGCGCGGGAGCACTCGGGCGATCTCACCGTCCTTCCCTCGCGCGGCGAGACGGGCCGCCGCGAGAACGCGCGCGCGCGGCTCCCACGCCGGGGCCTTGTAGCGACGAAGGAACGTTGCGATGTCCGCGGTGCCGGCCACGTCGTCGCCCTTCGCATACGCGCGAACCGCGGCCTCGAGAGGCGGCGGCATCGTCCGGGCGTCGTTCCAGCGCACGGTGCGCTTGGCGACCCAGAGCGTTCCGGCGCCGGCGGCGGCGAGGACGAGGATCCCTGTGACGATCAGCGGTCCTCGGCGCATCGGCGGCCTCAGGAGAAGAGCGTCGGGTCTCCGCCGCCGAGCACGTGGACGTAGGCGTCGTCGAGGAGCTTCGCCCCTTCGGCGCCCAGATCGGGGAAGCGCCGCGTGAACGACTCTCGTCCGCGCTTCAGATGCTCGGCGAGGCGGCTCGTCAGATCGCGCTGGCGGCGGCCGAGGACGACCGCCTCTTCGTTGTAGAGCCGGATGTCGGTGGCGACCAGGCGCGCGTAGCGGCGAGCCTCTTCGCGACGCGGGTCGTTCTCGGCCGGGCCTGACGCGGCGACACCGCCCCATGGCGCGAGGGCGGTCGCGGCAGCGGCCGGGACCGCCGCCGCCGCAACGGAGGCGACGACCGGCTCCTCGACGACCGCGACCGGCTCGGGAGGCCGTTCCGCCGGTGCCGTGGTCACGGCGGCATCCCGGGATTTCAGGCGGCGCCAGGCGAGATCGAGCTCGAGCCGGAGGCGCGCCGCCTGGCAGAGGACGGCGAGCGCCGCCGGCGACCAGGGTGTTTCGCCTGCATCCCGCTCGGCGACCAGGATGGCGACGGTCTTCCCCGAGACGCGGAGGGGCAGGCCGACGACTTCCGCGGCCGGCGGCTGGCCGAACGCGGGAGCCGTTTCCCCGTGGACCAGAGAGCGCCACCGGACGTCTTCTTCGGCGGCCAGCGCGGCGAGCCATCCGTCGTCCGAGGGGAGCGAGGTGTCACGCTGGCGGCGGGCCGCGTCGGCCGGATAGCCGATCGAGCTCCAGCCCTTGAAGCGCCCGTCACGGAGGAGGAAGACGGAGGTTTTCGGCGCGCCGGCGGTCGCCCCTTCGAGGAGGGCGCGGAAGATCTCGCCGGGGGAGAGGAAGCTGGCGAGCTCCGCCATTTTGCGGTCGAGAAGCTCGAGAGTGGCGTCTTCGCCTTTCATCGTCGGGGACCTCATGCGGATCTTAACCGCTCTCGCCGGTCGGTTGGCGGAGGGCATCGTCCAACAACGACGCGAACTCCGCAAACCCTTCGAGAAGGCTCTTGACCTCGGGGGCGAGGCGGATCGCACGCGCGAGGTGCTGGATGGCGGCGCGCGGGTCGTCGCCCCGCGCGAGCACCGAGGCGAGGTTCAAGCGGTAGGTGGCGCGGTCCGGGGAGATCGCGACCGCGTGCGCGTAGGCGTCCTTGGCCTCTTCCAGGAGGCCGGCTCCCTCGAGGACGTTGCCGAGGTTGTTCCATCCAGCGTCGTACGAAGGGTCGAGCGCGAGCGCGCGACGGAAGGCATGCGCGGCCTCGGGCTTGCGGTCGGCGAGGACGAGGGCATGACCGTAGTTGTTCCAGGCCTCGTGGTCGGAGACGTCGAGGGTGACCGCGCGGTCGAACGCGACGATCGCATCCGTCACCCGCCCGAGGTCGAGATGGGCGCTCCCGAGGTTGTACCAGACCTCGTGCGACCTCTCGTCGAGCGCTGCCGCCCGCCCGTAGGCCGCGACCGCGCCGCCCGCGTCGCCGCGCGCCGCGCAGGCGAATCCGAGGTTGAACCAAGCCTGGAAGGAAACCGGCTCGAGGTCGATCGCGCGGCGGAAGCAGCGCACCGCCTCGTCGTAGTCCTCACGCCCGGCGTGCGCCGTCGCGAGGTTGAACCAGCACTCGTAGCCTTCGGCCTCGAGGGCGATCGCCCGCTCGTAGGCCTCGATCGCCGCATCGTGCGCCCCGAGGTGCACGTACGCGTTCCCGAGGTTGTTCCAGGCTTCGAAGAGGTCGGGACGAAGCGCCAGCGCGCGCCGGTACGCCGTGACGGCGCCCTGAGCGTCGCCGAGGGCGTCCTCGGCGTTCCCGAGATCGAACCACGCCTCGACGAGCGCGGGGTCGTGCCGGAGCGCCGTCCGCCAGGCGGCGACGGCGCCTTCGAGGTCGCCTCGACCGAAGCGGCCGACCCCTTCCTCGAGGAAGAGAACGGCATCCGCCGCGGCCGGGCTCAGCAGCCCTTGGGACGCGGGTGCGTCACCGGCGAGCTTGATCGGCCGGCGGTTCGGGGGAACCCGATCTGTCGTGGGAATTCTGTGCCGCAAGGCTCGTGAACCTCGGGCTCAGGCCGTTCCCGTAAGACGCCGCTCTTGTACCATGCTGGCCGCGATACGGTCAACGGAGCGGCGATGACGAAGCGAAGAACGCTCGCCTCCGAGCGGGGCATCGACGGAGTCGGCCTCCACTCCGGCGCCCTCGTCCGGATGCGCCTGGTCCCGGCGGCAGCCGGCACGGGCATCGTGTTCGTTCGCACCGATCTCGGCGGCGCGCGCATCGAAGCGACCCTCGACAACGCGGGACCGAGCTTCTATGCGACCGTCCTCGCGAGGGACGGCGCGAGCGTGAGCACGATCGAGCACCTGATGGCCGCGCTCTACGCGCTCCAGGTCGACGACCTCGAGATCCATCTCGATGCCGCCGAGGTTCCGATCCTGGACGGCTCGTCCCGGCCGTTCGTCGCCGCCGTCCGCGAAGCCGGTCTCACGGAGCTCGACGCCGAGCGCGAGTACATCCACGTCGTCAAGCCGATCACCGTGGCACACGACGACAAGCGGATCTCGGTCCATCCGGCTGCCGAGTACCGCGTCACCTACGCGATCGACTTCGATCATCCCGCGCTCGGCTACCAGGAGCTCACGGCGTCCTTGTGGCGCGCCGACCAGTTCGACGACAAGCTCGCCCCGGCGCGGACGTTCACCTTCGAGCACGAGGTCGAGGCGCTTCGCAAGCGCGGGCTCGCCCTCGGCGGATCGCTCGAGAACGCCGTCGTCGTCGGGCCCCAGGGAATCCTGAACCCGCCGCTCCGCTTCGCCGACGAGTTCGTCCGGCACAAGATGCTCGACCTCACCGGCGATCTCTCGCTCCTCGGCCATCCGCTCCTCGGTCACGTCGTCGCCTACCGTGCGGGGCACGACCTCCACGCACGGCTCGCGCGCGCCATCGCCGCATCCACCGGCTCCTGGTACCTCGCGCCCGCGAGCGAGCTTCCGGCGGAGACCTCGCCGTAGTGAAAAAGAGTGTCCGCCGCACCGTCCAGTGGAGCGCGGCGGGTCTCCTCGCGCTCGCCATCCTCTTCGGCGTTTACCGCTCGAGCCTGCGGCTCGCGGACGCCGGGCCGGAGATGGCGAGCAGCCGCCAGTTCCTCTGGGTCCTGACGCTCGCGATCGTCGTCCTTTCGCTCGCGTTCGCCGGGATCCTCATCCGCAACCTCGTCCGTCTCATCGTCGATCGCAAGCGCGGGATCCTCGGCGCGCGCCTGAGGACCAAGCTCGTCTTCTTCTTTCTCGCGCTCGTTCTCGTGCCCGCATTCCTCCTCTCGTTCGGCGCGGGCGCGTTCATCAAGCAGACGGTCGAAGGGCTCCTCCGCACCCCCGTCGAAGGGGTTAGCCGCCAGGCGAAGGAGATCGTCAAGGAGGCCGGGCGGCGGGAGGAGACTCGCCTCGTCGACCACGCGCGCCTGCTCGCCTCGGATCTCGCGACGGTGCCGGAACACGGCGGCGACGCGCGCCGCGTCGCGGCGATCCACTGGCGCCAGCGCGAGGGGTACGACCTCGTCGCGCTCACGGCGAAGGGCGGACTCGACGCGTTCGACGCGGCCGACCGGATCGAGGCTCCCGAGGTGGCGGCCAATGTGCGGGCCGCGGTCCTGAGGCTCGGGACGGCGGCGGCGCGGACCGCCTCGGCGTCGTTCGATTCGGTGCCGCTTCGGGGCAACGTGCTCCTCATCGCCGCAGCGCCGCTCGGCGCGTCCCAGGGAGACCGCGCGGCGGTCGTCGGGACGATCGTCCGGCCCTCCCTAGAGAACCGCGCGAGCGAGATCGACGCCGCCGAGCGCGCGTACCTCCAGTTCCGCGAGGACCGGCGCGATCTCCTCCGTCTCTACTATTCGCTCATCGCCCTCGTCGGGCTGACGATCGTCTTCGTCGCCTCCTGGATCGGCTTCTACCTCTCGCGGCGGATCACCGTTCCGCTCGGCCAGATGGCGGCCGCCTCGCGCGAGATCTCGGAGGGCAACCTCGGCGTGCGGGTCTTGACGAACGTCGGCGACGAGGTGGGTCAGCTCGTCGAGGCGTTCAACGAGATGGCGGGCCAGCTCCAGGAGAGCCGCGAGGTCATCACGCGGAACACCGCCGAGCTCCGGCGCAGCAACGCGGCGCTCGACGAGAGGCGGCGCTACATCGAGACCCTCGTCGCGCAGCTCTCGACCGCGGTCGTCTCGCTCGACCGCCTCGGCGTCGTGAGCACGGCCAACCCCGCGGCGTCGTCGATGCTCGGTCTCTCGCTCGAAGCGGGCCACGATTTCGTCGGCGCTTGTCGCGACGCGGGGCTCGATCCTCTGGCCGCCCTTCTCGACGAGTTCTCGGCGCGCGGGGCGCCCGCCCTGAGGCGCGAGCTTCTCCTCGAGCGCCACGGCTCCTCGATCGCGGTGACCGTCCACGTCTCGCCCTTGAAGGGGAGCGCCGGGAACGACCTCGGGACCCTCGTCATGATCGAGGACCTGACCGACCTCTTGGAGGCGCAGCGGGCGGCGGCGTGGCGTGAGGTCGCGCGGCGGATCGCGCACGAGATCAAGAACCCGCTCACGCCGATCCAGCTCGCCGCGCAGCGCCTGCGCAAGAAGTGGGACGACGGTGCGAACGATCTCGGCGAGGTCGTTCACGACGCGACGGCGACGATCGAGCGCGAGGTCACCGGCCTCAAGTCGCTCGTCGACGAGTTCTCGCTGTACGCGCGGATGCCGGCGCCGAATCCGGAGCCGGTCGACTTCGCGGCGATCGTGCGGTCGGTCGTCGATCTCTACCGGGTGCATCCCGGCATCGCGTGGGCGGTCCACCTGGACGACGCCCTCGGGACCGTCCGCGTCGATCGCGATCAGATCCGGCGGGCGCTCATCAATCTCATCGACAATGCGGTCGCCGCGATGAACGGGAACGGCCCGATCGAGGTGGCGGCGGGACCGGGACCGCGCGAGGGATCGGTGCGGGTCGAGATCGCCGATCGCGGCCCCGGAGTGCCGTCGGTGCTCCGGGAGAAGCTCTTCATCCCGTACTTCTCGACGAAGCCGCGCGGAACGGGGCTCGGCCTCGCGATCGTGCAGCGGATCGTCGTCGAGCACGGCGGCACGATCCGGGTCGAGGACAATCCGGGGGGCGGCGCTCGGTTCGTCGTGGAGCTGCCCGGCGTGAGCCGCCTCGAGCGCGAGGGGGCGGTGCGCGAGGCGACGAGGGGGACGGCGGATGGCGCGTGAGCGGATTCTCGTGGTGGACGACGAGCCTGGCGTCCGGTCGATGCTCGAGGCGATCCTCAAGGACGAAGGGTACGAGGTGACCGCCGTCGGCACCGGCGAGGACGGCACGCGTGCCGCCGAGGACGGCGCGTACGACGCCCTGCTCCTCGACGTGTGGCTGCCGGGGATCGACGGGATCGAGACCTTGGCGCGCCTGCGCGCCAAGGGAGTCGACGCCGAGGTCGTCATGATCTCCGGCCATGGCACGATCGACACCGCGGTCAAGGCGACGAAAGCGGGTGCGTTCGACTTCGTCGAGAAGCCGCTGTCGCTCGAGAAGACCCTCGTCGTCGTGAGGAACGCGCTCCGTCAAAGGCAGCTCGAGCGTCGCAACCGGCAGCTCCTGGCGCAGCTCGCGCGCGACACCGAGATCCTCGGCGACAGCGAAGCGGCGCGCCGCGTCAGGCGGGCGGCCGACGCGGCGGCCGCGTCCGAGGCACCGGTGCTCGTCTGCGGTGAGCCGGGAACGGGCCGGGAGACCGTCGCACGGCGTATCCACTCCGGAAGCGTCCGCAGCGACCAGGCGCTCGTTCACGTCCCGTGCGGGGCGCTCGACGCCGCGACGGGCGGCGCCGCGCTGTTCGGAGGCGGGAACTCCCCCGGGCGTCTCGCGATCGCCGAGCGGGGATCGCTCTTCCTCGAGGACGTCGACGCGCTGCCGGTGGAGCTTCAAGCCCGGGTCGCGTCGTGGATGTCGTCGCATCCGGACGTGCGCGTCCTCGCGTCGGCCGCAACGGACCCCGTCGACCTCGTCGAGCCTCTGCGCTCCCAGGTCGACGTGCTTCGGGTCGTCCTGGCACCGCTCCGCGAGCGGCGGGAGGACATCGGACCTCTCGCGCTCCGGTTCATGAAAGAGCTGGCTCGCGAGTACGGGCGGCCGGAGCGCCGGCTCGCCCCTGACGCCGCCGCGGCTCTCGTCGGCTACGCGTGGCCGGGGAACGTACGCGCGCTCCGCAACGTGATCGAGCGTCTTCTCCTCCTGGCACCGGGGGACGCCGTCCGTCTGGAGGACCTGCCGCCGGAGCTGACCGGGGCGGCGGCGCCGGCGGAGGACCTCTACGGACCGTTCGCGTCGTTGGCCGAGGGCCGGAGGGCGTTCGAACGCTACTTCGTCAGGAGAGCGCTGCGCGAGGCGAACGGCGACGCGTCGCTCGCCGCCGAGCGCGCGGGGATCGAGGAGGACGAGCTGCGGTCGAACCTCGCCTGAGGCTCAGGACGCCCGGGAGCCGGCGCGGGACGCGACGACGAGGGCCCCGGAGACGGCGAGGAACGCGGCGGCGCCGAGGAGTGCCGCCTCGAGCGAGAGAACACCGACCGTCCTCGCGCTGAACGTCTCGGGTGCCGACACCCACGCGAGCGACTGCGCGGTGACCCGGACCCACTGCGCCGCCGAGCCGAAGAGCGAGAGCCAGCCGTCGGTCTCCTCCGGCGTGAAGCGGGGGAGCGACGGCGTCGCGAGATCGAACCGCAGCGAAGGCAGGAGGCGCGCGGCAAGCGCCGCGGCACCGACGACGACGCTCGCGGAGCCAGCGATTTTGAGCCCGCGCCGGACGTTCCGCGCCAAGGGGCTCGGCCACGGGGCGCGATCGGGGAGCGCCGCCATCACGGCCTGGAAGACCCGCTCGTCCACCTCGACCGGATCGCCGAGGTCGTCGAGCGCGCCGGCGAGGCGGGATTCGCGCGCCATGACGATCCGGCACGCGGTGCACGCATGAAGATGACGCGCAAGGCGCAGCGCATCGGCGGGAGCGATCTCGCCCTCGAGGGAAGCGACGATCAGGCTCCGGTGTGAACGACAGCGGCTCACGACGTCACCTCCGCATCGAGGAGGTCCGAGAGCTGCGCCCTCAGGATCTCGCGGGCGCGGAAGATGCGGTTCTTGACGGTGCCGAGCGGAAGGCGCGTGATCCGCGCGATCTCGTCGTAGCGGCAATGCTGCCGGTGCCGGAGGAGGATGAGCTGGCGGTACGACACCGGCAGCTCGGTGATCGCGGCATCGAGACGCGCCTCGAGCTCGCGCAGGCGGAGCATGTCGTCGGGGGTCGGATCGCTGCCGGCCAGGGTAGGCGCCGCGGCGTCTTCCTCGGCCGACGGCCCGCTGAGCGAAAGGGTCCGCGGCTGCTTCCGCCGGAGCTGGTCGATCGAGCTGTTGCTCGCGATCCGGTAGAGCCACGTCGTGAAGCGGTAACGCGGATCGAACGAGTCGAGCGACACGTAGACCTTCATGAAGACTTCTTGCGCGAGGTCCATCGCGAGATCGCGCGAGCCGACGAGCCGGAAGATGTAGTTGACGAGGCCTCGCTGATGTCTGAGGACGAGCGCGCCGAACGCGTCACGGTCGCCCGCGAGCGCTTCGTCGACGAGCCGCTCGTCCGGAAGTCCCGCGAGATCCGCGGTCGTGCTCTTGAGCGCGCCTAATCCCGACTTGGATTTCGTCACCTTCGCCCCTCCGCACCCATTGGTACGCGGCAGCGCTCGAAAAAGTTTCCCGGCACCGTGCTAGGATCCGCGACCGATCTTACGGCCGCTCCTCGCGGCCGGGAAGGGGCTGGTCGTGGAAGCGCCGCGTTTGGGCGAGCGGGCACGCACCAAGCTCCTCCATCTCCTCTCCGACGATCATCCGGACCCGGTGGTTTGGGTGGCTCGCCTCCGGTCGTTCCGCGAGTTCGAGACGGCTCCCGCGTTCGCCAGCGCCGTTCAGGTTCTTTTTCAGCTCGACCTCGACGATGCGGAGGCCGAGCACCTCCTGGAGCACGTCCTCGACCACCGAGCCGCGCTCGTGACGACGCTGGGGCGGGACCCGGGCATTCGCGTCGCCGCGATGGACTATCTGTCGAACGTCGAGAAGCGGTATGCGAACCCGAAGATCGTCGAGATGGAAGAATTTGAGGAAACCGAGCGCTCGGCGCGGACCGATCCTCTGACCGGGCTCGCGAACCGCCGCGTCTTCGACGAAGCGCTCGACCGCGAGATCCGCAGGAGCCGCCGCTACGGCTGGCCCCTGACCGTCGTCATGGCGGACCTCGATCATTTCAAGGTCGTGAACGATTCATTCGGCCATCTCCTCGGCGACCTCGTTCTCGAGCGGGCCGGGGAGGTCCTGCGCCACGCCGTCCGCGAGGCGGACGTCGCGAGCCGGTACGGCGGAGAGGAGTTCGCGATCGTGCTCCCGGAGACGCCGCGGGTCGGAGGCTTCGCGGTCGCGGAGCGGATTCGGTGTCGGATCGCGCGTGCCTTCTCCGAGCGCGGCGTCGGCGGCCACGAGGTCGCCTTGAGCATCTCGTGCGGCCTGGCGACCTACCCGGACGACGGCCTGCACGCGGTCGAGATCGTCGCCCGCGCCGACGAGGCGCTCTACGGCGCGAAGCGCGCGGGACGGAATCGCGTCTGCGTCCATCATCGCGAGAAGCGCGGCGCGTTCCGCTTTCCCCTCAAAGCGACGGCGCTCGTCACGCTGGCGACGAAGGCGTCGCCGGGCGCACAAGCGGTCAACGTCAGCCGGACCGGCGCGCTCGTCGCCGGCGCGGCCGGTCTCGGCGTCGACGACCCCGTCGCGCTGCGATGGAGCGCGGGCTTCGAGGTCGAAGGGCGCGTGACGCGCGTCGACGGCACCACCGCCGGGATCGCGTTCGATCATCCGGTCGCGGAAGAGCGCGTGATGGAGCACGTCTCGCTCGCGCGTCCTCTCTCTCGCGCCGGCCGGCGGGCCCGCCGTTGATCACACGCGAAGACGCGGTGCGTCTCAAGGACCAGCTCCTCGGCCTGCTCGCGGAGGACTCCCAGAACGCCGAGCGTCTCCTGGCGAGGCTCGACGGGATCGGCCGCGAAACGGGGATCCTCGCGCACGCGGCTCTGCTCCTCCTCCTGACGGGGCTCGCGTTCGACGAGGACGAGGCGCGCGCGCATTGGGAAGCGATCCTCGAGCACCGGCACGGCCTCTCGCTCGCGCTCGGGCGCGATGCGGGACTCAGGACGGCGGTCCTCGACTACTTCATCAACGTCAACCGGCGTCTCGCCCGGCCGACCCTCATCGACGTCGCCATGGAGCGGTCCGCTTCCGGGGGAATCGACGATCTCACCGGCCTCTCGACCGACCGTCCGTTCCGTTCGGCGGTCCAGAGCGAGCTCCGGCGGGCCAAGCGCTACGGTCATCCGGTCGCCGTCGTCCTGTTCGACATCGACGGCTTCGCGGCGGTCAACGAGCGGGCGGGAACCCTCGTCGGCAACCGCCTGCTGCGCGAGGCGGCGATGGTGCTCGGGAACAAGATCCGGGACATCGATCTCGCGGCGCATCCCGGCGAGGACGAGCTCGCGGTCCTCCTCCCGCAGACCGATCGGAACGGCGCGTTCCTCGTCGCGGAGCGCTTCCGTCGCGAGCTCGAGGCGCACTTCCGCAAGCGCGATGCGAACGGCCGGCCGGCCGACCTCACCGTCTCGGGCGGTGTGGCGTCGTATCCCGAAGACGCGCTCGACGCGGAGGCGCTCATGGCCCGTGCGGCCCAGGCCCTGTATCAGGCGAAGGCCGCGGGAAAGAACGCCATCGTCGTCCACAGCGCCGAGCGGCGGCGCTTCCTCCGGTTCGACCTGCGCTCGCGTCGCTGCGACATCGAGGTGCTGGCACCGCAGGACGCCGGCGCGGCCCACGTGCGCAACCTCAGCCGGAGCGGCATCCTGTTCGCGAGCCCCGAGCCGCTCGACGTCGGGGAGGAGGTCGAGATCCGGCTCGAGAGCGCCGATCGCGACACGGGCATCCGCCCCCTCACGCTGCGCGGCCGCGTCGTCCGCCTCGAGGAGGTCCCATCGGGCGAGCGAGATCGTTTCGAGATCGGGATCGCGTTCGACGTCGATCGTGGTTACGTGGAGGACGAGCTTCTCGCGTTCCTCGAGACCGCCGGCCCGGAGCGCGAAGCACCGACGGAATGATGCGGCTCCTCGCGATCGACACGTCGACCTGGTGGGGCGGCGCGGCGCTCGTCGAGACGTCCGCCGGCGGCCCGCGGCTCGTCGCCGAGATCGGTCTCGGCGTCGACGATTCCCACGCGGCGCACGCGCTCGCGATCGTCGAGGCGCTCCTCTCGGTCGCAGGGTGGCCGAAGAGCTCGCTCGACGCGTACGTCGCCGCTCGAGGGCCGGGCTCGTTCACGGGGATCCGCGTCGCGATGGGATTGGCGCGCGGCCTCGGCCTCGCGTCGGGGCGGCCGTGCCTCGGGGTGGGCACTCTCGACGCGATGGCGGAGGCGTTCGGGCCGGCGCCGCACGACCGCGTCCCGCTCCTCGACGCGGGGCGCGGCGAGGTGTACGGCGCGCGCTTCGACCCCGCCTCGACGCCGCCGTGCGCGCTCTCCGAGCCGTGGGTCGCGGCGCCCGAGACGGCGCTCGACGGCGGCGCCTCCGTGGTGTTCGGGCCGGGGGCGGAGCGCCATGCGACGGCGCTCCGCGCGGCGGGCTATCGCGATCCGATCGGGCGCGGAGCGACCTCCGTGGCCGCAGGCGCAGCACGGATCGCGGCGCGGCTCCGAGCGGATGCCGGCGACGTCGATTTCACCCCTCTCTACGTGCGCCCGCCGGACGCCAAGCTGCCACGCCCGTGAGCGAGGACGCGCTCCGCGTGGACTCGATGACGATTGCGGAGCTTCCCGACGTTCTCGCCATCGAGCGCGCGTCGTTCGACACGCCGTGGACGGAGGAGAACTTCCGCCACGAGATCGAGCGGAACCCGCGCGCGTGGAACGTCGTCGCGCGGCGCGGCGGGACGGTCGTCGGCTTCGCGTGCGCGTACCTCGTCGCCGGCGAGCTCATGATCAACGACGTCGCGGTCGCTCCCATCGAGCGGCGGAGCGGAGTCGGGCGCGCGATCGTCACGCACCTCCTCGACGGGGCCAAGGGCCGGCGATGCCGCCGCGCGACGCTCGAGGTCCGGCCGTCCAACGTGGGAGCAAGGCGGCTCTACGAGGATCTCGGCTTCGAGGCCGTGGGGCGGCGACGTGGCTATTACTCGGACACCGGCGAGGATGCGGTCCTCATGGCGCGCTCGCTCTAGGCTATAGTCACGATCCGGGGGTGACCTCATGGAAACCAAGGACCAAGCGAACCTCCACCGCCTCGTCCAGAAGCACGAAGAATGCGAGGCGCGTCTCGCCGAGCTGGCCGCACGGCGCTTCCCGACGGATGAGGAGCAGTACGAAGAGGCGACGCTCAAGAAGCTCAAGCTGAGGATCAAGGACGAGATGGAATCCATGAAGCGTCACGGATGAAGTTGGACCCCGCCGGACGGCCCTTCGTCCTCGCCCTCGCCGCCGTCACGCTCGCCGCCTCCTTCTGGTCCCTCCTTGCCGCGCTCGCCACGGGGGCGCTCCTCGTCTTCTGCATCAACTTCTTCCGCGATCCCGAGCGGGCGGTGCCCGTGGAGGCCGGTCTCCTCGTCAGCCCCGCGGACGGCCGCATCATCCGCACGGACGCCACGAGGATCTCGATCTTCATGAACGTGTTCGACGTGCACGTCTGCCGAGCCCCCGCGTCGGGGACGGTCGCAGAGGTCGAACGGACGCCGGGGCGCTTCCTCGCCGCCATGAAGGACGATGCCTCCGAGCACAACGAGCGAACCTCGATCGTCGTCGAGGGAGACGGCATCCGCTTCCGCTTCACGCTCGTCGCCGGCCTGATCGCGCGTCGCATCGTCTGCCGCGTGGCGCCGGGCCAGACCGTCGCCCGAGGGGAGCGCGTCGGCATCATCCGCTTCGGCTCGCGCGTCGACGTCGATCTCCCCGATGGAGCGACCGCGCTCGTGGCGATCGGCGATCGCGTCGTCTCGGGCGAATCGGTCCTCGCCCGCCTCGGACCCGGCCCCGGCCAGTCCTGATACAGTGCTCGGCCTATGGCCGGCCGGCGCAAGCTCAGTCGTGGCATCTATCTCCTGCCCACCCTGTTCACGACCGGCAACCTCTGCTGCGGCTTCTTCAGCCTGATCGAGTCCGCGCACGGACGCTTCGAGCAAGCGGCCCTCCTCATCGTCGCGGCCGGGATCCTCGACGGGCTCGACGGCCGCATCGCCCGCCTCACCGGGACGACGTCGGAATTCGGTGTCGAGTTCGACTCCCTGGCGGACATCGCGTCGTTCGGCATCGCGCCGGCGTTCCTCGCCTACGAGTGGGCGCTCATCCCGTTCCACCGCGTGGGGTGGCTCGTCGCGTTCCTCTTCGTCGCGTGCGCGGCCACACGGCTGGCGCGCTTCAACATCCAGCACGGCTCGACCGACAAGAAATTCTTCGTCGGGCTTCCGTCGCCCGCGGCCGCGTGGGCGGTCGCCACCGTCGCGATCGCCTTCCCCGATCCGCCGACTCAGCTCGGATGGTCGGTCCTCGTCGGCGTGCTCGTCGCGTCCGCGGCGTTCCTCATGGTCTCGCGCATCCGTTATCGCTCGTTCAAGGGGCTCGATCTCAAGAGCCGCCGTTCGTATCTCGCCGTCCCGCTCCTCGTGCTCATCCTGGTCGCACTCCTGAGCCACCCGCGATCGATCATGATCGTCGCCGGGGCGTATCTGCTCTGGGGGCCCGCGGCGTGGTTCACCGCGTGGCTGATGCGCGGACGCGCCGTGACCGAGCGGACGGTACCGGAGGAGATGCCGCATGGCACGCGCTGAAACTCGCGAACGTATCGCCGTCCTGGGCGCGACGAGCCCCGCGGGGGGCTACCTGCGCGCCGCGCTCGCGGAGCGCGGCATCCCGGGAGAGCGGATCGAGCTCTACGGCCACGGAAGGGACGTCGCCGTGCTCTCCGAGTACGACGGCGAGGCCAGGCTCGTCCAGCCGGCGGGCGACCTCGACGCGTCGGGCTTCGCAGCCCTCTTCGTGTGCGAGGAGGGGCACGATGCGAACGCGCTGACGGCGGCGGCGGGGAAGGGATCGCTCGTCGTCGACCTCTCGGGCTCGATCGCGGCTCCGGCCGTTCCGATTCCGCACCCGCTCACCCTCCTGCTCGAGCCGCTCATGACGGCGCTCCACCGGCGCTTCGAGCTGACGCGCGCGGGGCTCTTCGTCCTGCGGCCGGCATCCGACTTCGGCGCCCCCGGCCTCGAGGAGCTGCGCGAGCAGACGGTGCACCTCCTCCGCTTCGAGTCGGCGCCGGCGGAGGTATTCGGCCGCCAGCTCGCCTTCAGCGTGATCCCCGCGCATCTCTTTCCCGCCGCCGAGCGCGGAGCCGCCGATCGCGTCGCGGCGGAGTTCCGGGCGCTCCTGCAGGCCCCGGACCTGGACCTCACGGTGTCGCTCGCGCTCGTGCCGACGTTCCTCGGCCACGCGATCGCGATCCACGCTGCGCTCCGCTCCGGCGACGCGCCGGCCGTCGCCGAGGCGCTCGCCGCCGTGAAGACCATCACGGTCGCGACCGACCCCGAGACCGGATCGACGCTCGACGCGCCGGAGGAGGCGGGGCTCGTCGTCGCGCGCATCGACGACGCCGGTGCCGGCCGCGTGCGGCTCTGGGTCCTCGGCTCCGAGCCCGGCGCGCTCGCCGCCGAGCGCGCGATGGCGGCGGCGTCCGAAGCCGGAGTGCTCGTGAACGCGTCGTGACCGCCCCGTACGAGCTGCGTCTCGCGGTGCGCTACCTGCGCGTCCACCGCGGGCGGACGTTCCTTTCGGTGATCACGATGATCTCGGTCGCCGGCGTCGCGGTCGGCGCCGCGGCGCTCGTCATCGCCCTCTCCCTCATGACCGGCTTCGAGGCCGACATGAAGCAGCGCATCCTCCGGGGGAGCGCCGATCTGCAGGTCCTGGACCGCGGCGCGGCCACCTTCGAGGACGCGGAGACGGTTCGCGCCACCGCGGCCGCGGTGCCGGGAGTCGTCGCCGCGGCGCCGGTCCTGTTCTCGCCGGCGATGATCATGAACGACAGCGGGGGATCGCCGTCGTACGCGGAGGTCGAGGGGGTCGATCCATCGCTCCAGGACCGGGTCGTCGATTTCGGGCCCGAGGCGCCCGCCGATCCGCTCAAGGCGCTCGGCGCCACGGGGGCTACCGGCCGGCCGGGCGTCGTGCTCGGCGCCGATCTCGCGGCACGCCTCGCCGTCAAGCCCGGCGACGCCGTCCGCGTCCTCGTGCCCCGCGTGATCCAGACCCCGTTCGCGCCGATCCCCAGGAGCCTCGTTCTCCAGGTCGCCGGAACGATCAGGACCGACGCGTACCCGCAGGACTCCCAGCGAGCCTACGTGGCGCTCGACGTGATCCGCCGCCTTCTCGATGCGCACGGCCGAGCGTCGTGGATCGAGGTGCGGCTCGCCGACCGGCGCCGCCTCGCGTCGCAGAAGGTCGCGGTGGGTAGAGCGATGGGCGACCGGTTCGTCGTGCTCGACCTGCTCGAGCAGAACAAGGAGATCTTGAAGGCGTTCAACACGGAGAAGCTCTTCCTCTTCCTCGCCATCGCGCTCATCGTCGTCGTCGCGTCGCTCAACATCGTGTCGACGCTCGTGCTCATGGTGAACGACAAGGTGCGCGAGATCGGAACGCTGACCGCCATGGGCGCCAAGCCGCGATCGATCGCCGCGGTCTTCATGCTCCAGGGGCTCGTCATCGGTGTGGTGGGGACCACGGTGGGGCTCACGATCGGCACGGCCACCGCGTGGTGGCTCGATGCCTACCAGATCATGAAGCTCAACCCGGACGTCTACTTCGTCTCGCACGTCCCCTTCGAGACGCGTCCTCAAGACGTGGTGCTCGTCGGCGCCGCCGCGCTCGTCATCGCCTTCTGCGCGACGCTCTATCCCGCCTGGAAGGCCGCGCGCTTGCGTCCCGTCGAGGCGATCCGCCATGAATGAGCGGATCCTCGAAGCGCGGGGCCTCGTCAAGAGCTACCGGAGCGGCGAGAAGGCGCTCCCCGTCCTGAGGGGGCTCGACCTCGACGTCGCGGCCGGCGAAGCGGTCGCCGTCGTCGGGGATTCCGGCGTCGGCAAGTCGACGCTCCTCCATATTCTGGGAGGACTCGATCTTCCGGACGACGGAACGGTCGCATTTCGAGGACGTGATCGCGTCTTTCCACGCGCGGGGGACCTGTCCGAGTACCGCAACCGCGAAGTCGGATTTATATTCCAGTTCCACCATCTGCTGCCGGAGTTCACGGCGCTCGAGAATGTCGAGATGCCGTTCCGCATCGGACGGAGGCCGGGCGATCCTTCGGGGCCGTCCCGGGAGATCTTGGAGCGGCTCGGATTGGCGGATCGATTGACGCATCGCCCCTCGGCACTCTCGGGGGGCGAGCAGCAGCGAGTGGCCATCGCGCGAGCGGTGGCGCCGGGTCCGGCGGTTGTCCTGGCGGACGAGCCGACAGGAAACCTCGACCCCGGGACGGGAGCGGCGGTGTTCGAGATGCTGCGGAGTCTCCAGGAGGAGCGCCGTTTCGCGCTCGTCGTCGCGACGCACAGCGAGCGTGTCGCGCACGGCTGCGACCGCATGCTCCGTCTCGTCGAAGGCCGGCTCCGTGCGATGGAGGAGGGCGAGGCGACGCGCTATTTCGGAGGCGAAGGGGCGGACGGGGCCGACGTAGAGTAGAACGATCGTCGGGGCTGTCCCGACGGGAGAGCGACATGTTCGAGAAGTTCACCGAGAAGGCGAAGAGGATCCTCTTCCTCGCGCGCTACGAGGCGAGCCAGCAGGGGAGCAAGGTCATCGGGACCGAGCACATCCTCCTCGGCCTCCTCAAGGAGGGCGAGGAGACGACGCGAGAGCTCTTCACGCGCGCGAACGTCTCGATGGATCTGCTCCAGGCGGAGCTCGAGCGCCGCAACCCGACCCGCGAGAAGCTCTCCACGTCGGTCGAAATCCCGTTCAGCGAGGAGACGAAGAAGGCCCTCCAGTTCGCCGAGGAAGAGGCCGAGCGGCTCATGCACCCGCACATCGGCACCGAGCACCTGCTGCTCGGCCTGCTCCGGCTCGAGGATTCGGTCGCCGGGCGGATGCTCGCCGAGCGCGGGATGCGCCTCTTCGCGGTCCGCGAGGACGCGGTCAACATCTACAAGCGGCGCGCGCTCCCGAAGAAGAAGAAGGAGACGCCGTTCCTGAACGAGTTCGCGCGCGATCTCTCCGAGATGGCGCAGCGCCGCGTCTTCGACCCGCTCATCGGCCGCGAGATCGAGCTCGAACGCGTCGTGCAGGTGCTCTCTCGCCGCCGGAAGAACAACCCGGTGCTCCTGGGCGAGCCCGGCGTCGGCAAGACCGCGATCGTCGAAGGGCTGGCGACGCGCATCGTGGACGGCGAGGTGCCGCCGTCGCTCCTCAACAAACGGATCCTGGCGCTCGACCTCTCGCTCGTCGTTGCGGGGACGAAGTACCGCGGTCAGTTCGAGGAGCGCCTGAAGGGGATCATCTCCGAGCTGACGTCCTCCGACGACGTCATCATGTTCATCGACGAGATCCACTCGCTCATCGGCGCAGGCTCGGCCGAGGGCTCCCTGGACGCGGCGAACATCCTCAAGCCGACGCTTTCGCGCGGCGAGGTGCAGTGCATCGGCGCCACGACGCCCCGCGATTATCACAAGTACATCGAAAAGGACCGGGCCCTCGTCAGGCGCTTCCAGCCGATCACGATCCGTCCGCCGGACGAAGGCGAGACGATGTTCATCCTCGAGGGAGTCAAGGAACGGTACGAGCGGTTTCACGGCGTGCGCTTCGACGAGGAGGCGCTTCGCGCCGCGGTGTACCAGTCGCACCGCTACATCACCGACCGGTTCCTCCCGGACAAGGCGATCGACGTCCTGGACGAGGCCGGCGCACGCGTCAAGCTCGGCAAGCGGATCTCCTACGGCGAGATCAAGAAGGTCGAGCAGGAGCTCCGCCGCGCGGTCGAGGGGATGAAGAACGCCCTCGCCCGCAAGGACTTCGACGAGGCGGTCGCGTACCACGACAAGGAGGTCACCCTCCGCCGCCGGCACGAGGAGCTGAAGCAGCGCTACGAGGACGAGGCCAACCGCATCCTCGACGTGACGCGGGCCGACGTCGAGGAGGTCATCGCACGCTGGACCGGCATCCCGATCCAGTCGGTGGCGCAGGAGGAGCTCGACAAGCTCCTCAATATGGAGAGCTACCTCCACGACCGGATCATCGGCCAGGAAGAGGCGATCTCGGCCCTCGCCCGGGCGATCCGCCGCTCGCGCGCCGGCCTCAAGAGCCCGAACCGGCCGATCGGCTCGTTCATCTTCATGGGGCCGACCGGCGTCGGGAAGACGGAGGTCGCCCGCACGCTCGCGGAGTTCCTCTTCGGCTCCGAGAAGTCGCTCCTGCGCTTCGACATGTCCGAGTACATGGAGAAGCACGCCATCGCCAAGATGATCGGCTCGCCCCCGGGGTACGTCGGCCACGAGGAGGGCGGCCAGCTCACGGAGCGGATCAAGCGGAAGCCCTACAGCGTGATCCTCCTGGACGAGATCGAGAAGGCGCACCCGGACATCCTGAACATCCTCCTGCAGGTCCTGGAGGACGGGATGATCACGGACGCGTACGGCGAGGTCGTCGACTTCAAGAACACGATCGTCATCATGACCTCGAACATCGGCTCTCAGCACATCGCCCGGACCTCCGGCCGCCTCGGCTTCCAGAACCCCGAGCGCGACCAGCAGTTCAAGGACCGCCGCGACATGGTCATGGGGGAGATGAAGCGGACCCTCTCGCCGGAGTTCATCAACCGCATCGACGAGATCATCGTGTTCGACGCGCTCACCGAAGAGCAGCTCCGGGACATCGTCCGCATCCTGCTCCGGCGCGTCAACGCGGCGCTCGCCGACCGGCGGGTCGAGATCGTCGTCTCCGACGAGGTCAACGACTGGCTCGTGCGCACGACCTGCACCGACCGGTCGTACGGGGCCCGGCCTCTCCGGCGCGCGATCCAGAGGTACATCGAAGATCCGTTGTCAGAGGCCCTGATCAAGGGCTCCGTGGCTTTGGGTGCCCCGATCGAGGTCTTCATGGACGGGGACAAGCCGGGGTTCCGTTCCGCCCTGCAAACGGCCTCTTCCTAGCGCTCCGCGTCACCGATGCCGCAGCCTCCACCGCCCGTGCGGCGGAGGTGTGCCTCCCGCAGTAGAATGGCGCGCCTTTTCGTCGCGGACGTGCGCCTTCGCGCGCGCCGCTCACGGGAAGGTGTGCTGAGGGTGGAGCGACGACGACCGGATGAGTCTTCGCATCGTCAAGACCGCGATCGCCGTCGGTCTGGTCGCGCTCGCCACACTCACGGCGCGCGCGCAATCCGGGACCATCGAGAGCGTACAGGTGCAGGGGCTCGTGCGCATGACGAACGAGGCGTTCGCGCACGCGTTCGGCATCCGCGCCGGCGACCCGTACGACCAGGCGCGCGTTCGCGCGGCGTTCCGGCGCCTGTGGGCGCTCGGTCTCTTCGACGACATCACGATCGATCAAGAGACCGGTGAAAACGGCGGGACGGTCCTCGTCGTCAAGGTCAAGGAGAGGCCGAGCCTGTCGTCGGTGACCTACCAGGACAACAAGGTCCTCACGCGCACGACGATCGAGGAGCGATTCAAGGACAAGAAGATCGTCCTCGACGTCGGCAAGCCGCTCAACCTCAAAACCGTGTCGGACGCGGAAGCCGAGATCCGCATGATGCTCGGTGAGAAGGGTTATCTCGACGCCCAGATCGGCCACAAGGTCGACTCGCCGACGCAGGCGACGGTCTCGGTCGAGTTCACGATCAAGCCGGGCGGCAAGACGAAGATCAAGCAGATCACCTTCGTCGGCAACAAGGTCTACAAGTCGAAGACCCTCCTCGCCCAGCTCCAGCTCACCGCGCCCTACCACTGGTTCAAGTTCTGGAGCCAGAAGGCGCTCTACCATCCGGCCAAGTGGGACCAGGACTCCGGACACATCCGCGATCTCTACCTGAACGGCGGCTACCTCGACATCGACCTCCGGCCGCCGGTCATCGACCTCAAGGAAGACTCCGCTCAGGCGAAGGCGGCGGCCAAGCAGAAGAAGAAGGCGCCCCCCGAGCCGCCTCCTCCGGCACCCTCGCCCCCCGAGGACCAATCGGAGATGTCGGCCAAGGAGAAGAAGGCGTACGCGAACGCCGTCAAGAAGGCGAACGCCGCGCAGAAGAAGTACGAGAAGGCGGTCTCCAAGGCGGAGCCGGTCATTCAGAGGTGGGCCTATCTCACCGTGCCGGTCGTCGAAGGGCCGCAGTACAAGCTCGGGGTCAAGAGCGTCAGCGGGAACACGATCTTCAGCGACAAGGAGCTCCTTGCCGACGTCTTCATCGCGCCGGGCTGGATCGTCAACAACGGCCTCCTGGACGTCGGCGTGAAGCGGATGCAGCGCCGCTACGAGGACAAGGGTTACGCGTACGCGACGGTGCGGCGCGAGATCGACCGCCATCCCGACGAAAAACTCGCCGACGTCAAGTTCGACGTGAGCGAGGACAAGCCGTACTTCGTCGACCGGATCGAGTTCACCGGGAACACCGCGACGCAGGACAAGGTCTTGAGGCGCGAGTTCCGGATCAAGGAAGGCGACCTCTTCAGCCGGACGACGCTCGATCTCTCCACCCAGAAGGTCAATCAGCTCGGGTACTTCCAGGTCAAGCCCGAGGACGTGGTCGTGCAGCCGGTCGAGAACACGAACGGGGTCGACGTCAGCGTCCCGGGGCAGGAGCAGGGGCGGAACGAGATCCAGGTCGGCGGCGGCTACAGCGGCGCCGATGGCGCGTTCTTCACCGGTTACTACTCGACCAAGAACTTCCTCGGCCGCGGCCAGATCGTCTCGATCTCGCTCCAGCTCGGCGGGCGCCGGAACCTCTACCAGCTCGCCTTCCAGGAACCCTGGTTCCTGAACCGGCCGTACACGCTGGGGTTCACCCTCTACCGCGGCAACCAGGACTACGGCGCCGCCCAGCGCAGCCAGTCGAAGGGGTTCGGCGTCGTCCTCGGAAGACAGATCGGCTACTTCCAGCAGGTGCAGATGCGCTACGACTTCCAGCGCGTCCAGTCGAACGGCTTGGCACCGCAGGTGGGCTTCGCGACGGTGCCCGGGACGACGACCCCGCTGACCTCGGTGATCGCGACCAACACGATCTCGAAGATCACGCCGAGCTGGTTCCGCAACAGCATCAACAACCCCTACCGGCCGACGGCGGGATGGTCGCTCTCGACCGACATGGAGATCGCCGGCGGTCCGCTCGGCGGCGACACCTCTTACATCCGGCCGCGGATCCTCTTCACGAAGTACATCCCGTTCTACAAGCGCATGTACTTCGGCCTCCACATGGAGGCCGGCATGATCCGGACGTGGGCCGGCGGGAGCACGCCGAACGCCGCGAACGTGAACGGGGTCCCCCGTTTTCAGCGGTTCTGGCTCGGCGGCGAGACCTACGGACCCCGGATCTTCCAGACGCGCGACGTGTCGCCGTTGCGGTGGGTCCGCCTGAACGCCTTCGGCGAGGTGATCGAGGCGACGAAGGATCCGTCGGGCCGGCCGGTGCGCGATTTCGACCTGAACGGCGACGGGGTCGTCAACCGGGCCGATCTGGTCGCCCTTGGAGGCGACCGCTACTGGCTGAGCATGTCCGAGCTCACGATCCCGTTCCAGCAGGCGGTCGAGCTCGCGTTCTTCTTCGACGCCGGGAACGCGTTGTACGAAGATACGCCTTGGTCGCTCGCCGACTACCGGGCCTCGGCGGGAGTCGAGCTACGATTCTATCTTCCGGTCTTTCCCGTGCCCTTGCGTTTGATTTACGGTTGGCCCATCCGGAAGCTGCCCGAAGACCGGACGAGCCCGTTCACCTTCTCCATCGGGCGAAGTTTCTAGACGCTGAGCTGTGAGCCGGCGAAAAGGAGTTCCATGAACCGCACCGTAGTCCTGATCGCGTCCCTCGCGGCGGCGGTGGCCGTCCCCGCGCGGGCGCAAGCCCCCGCCGCTCTCAAGATCGGCATCTTCGACGCCAACCGCGTCTCGGAGGAGACCGACGAGGGAAAGAAGATCGCCGCGAAGCTCTCGGCGTTCGGCGACAAGAAGAAGGCCGAGCTTGCGGCCAAGGACAAGGAGATCGCCGACCTCCGGGCGCAGCTCGACTCCCAGAACCTGTCCCTCTCGCCCGAGAAGCAGCAGCAGATGCAGAAGGACATCCAGCGGAAGACGCTCGAGCTGCAGCAGGGGCAGGAGGCGGCGCGCAACGAGTTCCAGATCGAGGTCTCGGACGCGCAGAACAAGTTCCAGGAACAGCTGATCCGCGTCATCAACCAGTTCGGCCGCGACGAAGGGTTCACGCTCATCATCGAGCGGACGACCGGAGGGGTCGCGTTCGCCGCCGAGGCGATCGACGTGACGACGGCCATCGTCGACAAGTTCAACGAGGTCGTGAAGCCCGCGGCCGACGACAAGGCGGCGCCCGCCGCGGCGAAGCCCGCGACTCCGGCCGCTCCCGCGCCGAAGAAGCCCTGACACGTTGAGCACGGAACGCCAGCCGGCCCGCTTCAAGCTCTCCGACCTCGCGGCGGCGGTCGGCGGCCGTGTGCTCGGCGATCCCGAGCGCACCGTCACCGGCGTCGCGACCCTCGAGGGAGCCGGTCCGGACGACCTGTCGTTCCTCACGAACCTGCGATACCGCCAGGCCGCCGACGGAACGCGTGCCGGGGCCGTGCTCGTCGGTCCCGACATAGAGCTCGCGGGCCACGATCTGCTGCAGGCGCCCGAGCCGTATCTGGCGCTCGCCGTCATCCTCGAGCGGATGCACCCGGACCGCCGGCCCGATCCGGGAGTATCCGCGGACGCCCGCGTCTCGCCCTCGGCCCGGCTCGGCGAGGGCGTCTCGATCGCGCCGTTCGCCGTCGTCGAGGCCGGGGCGACGGTCGGCGACGGAACGGCCATAGGCGCGGGCTCGTTCGTCGGCGAGAGGGTGGCGATCGGACCCGGCTCGCGCCTTTACGCGCGTGTCGTCGTGTACGCCGGCACCGCGATCGGCGCGCGGTGCGTCGTCCATGCGGGCGCGGTCCTGGGTGCCGACGGATTCGGATTCGCGACCTCGCGCGGCGTCCACCGCAAGGTTCCCCAGATCGGCCGCGTCGTCCTCGAGGACGACGTCGAGATCGGCGCCAATACGACGGTCGATCGGGGGTCGATCGGCGACACGCGGATCGGCGCCGGCAGCAAGATCGACAACCTCGTCATGATCGCGCACGGCGTGGTCGTCGGTCCGGGCGCGCTCATCGCCGCGCAGGTCGGCGTCGCCGGGAGCACGCGGATCGGTCACCACGCGATGATCGGTGGTCAGGCCGGGTTCGTGGGGCACCTCGCGATCGGGGACCGCGTCATCGTCGGCGCCCGCGGAGCGGTCTACAGCGACCTCGACGACGGGAGGTTCGTGGCCGGGAACCCCGCCATGGACCATCGAACCTGGAAGAGATCGCAGGCGATTCTGAAGGAGCTTCCGGAGATGCGCGCGCGGATCCGCGCGCTCGAGCGGCGGCTCCAAGACCTGGACGGGAAGGCGGGGAGCGAAGCGTGAGCATCATGGACATCCGGGCGATCCTGGAGAGGATCCCCCACCGGTACCCGTTCGTGCTCGTCGACCGGGTCGTCGAGGTCACCCCTCGCCAGAGGATCGTGGCGATCAAGAACGTGACCTACGACGAGCCGTTCTTCCCGGGGCATTTCCCGGGTGCGCCGGTCATGCCGGGCGTTCTCATCCTCGAGTCGCTCGCCCAGACCGGGGCGCTCCTGCTCTTCGACGAGGTTCCCGACCGCGGATCGAAGCTCGTCTACTTCGCGGGAATCGACGGCGCCCGCTTCCGGCGGCCGGTCGTCCCCGGCGACCAGCTCCGTCTCACGATGGAGATCGTGAAGATGCGGGCGAGGACCTGCAAGATGAAGGGCATCGCCACCGTTGAAGGCGAGATGGCGGCCGAGGCGGAGATCATGTCCGCGCTGGTCGAGAGGTGACGCACGTGAGCGAAGCCTGGATCGATCCCCGCGCGGTCGTCCACGAGGACGCCTCGATCGGGGCCGACGCGTTCATCGGGCCGTTCTGCGTCGTCGGAGCCGAGGCGACGGTCGGCGATCGCACGCGGCTCGAGTCCCACGTCGTCCTCGACGGAAGGATCACGCTCGGCCCGGACAACGTCGTCGCGCCGTTCGCCAGCCTCGGCGGCCCGCCGCAAGACCTCAAATACAAGGGCGAGCCGACGTCGCTCGAGATCGGGTCGGGGAACCAGATCCGCGAGTACGTCACGATCAGCCGCGGGACGTCGGCCGGCGGCGGCGTGACGCGGATCGGCGACGGCAACCTGCTCATGGCGTACACGCACATCGGTCACGATTGCCGGATCGGCAGCCGCATCGTCTTCGCCAACGCGGCGACCCTCGCCGGACACGTCGAGGTCGGCGACGACGCCACCGTCGGCGCCGCGTGCGGCGTCCACCAGTTCGTCCGGATCGCGAAGCACGCCTTCATCGGCGGCTACTCGACGATCCCGCAGGACGCGCTGCCGTTCGTCATCACCGCCGGCAACCGCGCCTCGAGCCACGGGATCAACCTCGTCGGCATGAAGCGCCGCGGGTACCCGCCTCCGACGATCGAGGCGATCAAGCGCTGCTACATGACTCTCTTCCGCTCGAAGAGGCTCCTCGCCGATGCGATCGCCGAGGTCGAGGCGGAGAGCGGGTCCATCCCGGAGGTCGCCTACTTCCTCGAGTTCGTGAAGTCGACGAAGCGGGGGATCCTCCGATGAGCGACGCGCCGATTCCCGTCGGCGTCGTCGGTGTGGGCCACCTCGGACGGCACCACGCGCGGATCTACGCCGGGATGACCGGCGTCAAGCTCGTCGCCGTCGCCGATCACGATCAGGAGCGGGCGGCCGCGATCGCGAAGGAGTTCGGCTGCGACGCCGTGCGCGACGCCTCCGAGCTGGCGGGCCGTGTCGTCGCGGCGAGCGTCGCGACGCCCACGATCCATCACCGGCTTGCCGCCGAAACCTTGCTCGCCGCCGGTGCGGACGTCCTCATCGAGAAGCCGATCGCGCCGACGCTTGCGGACGCGGATGCGATCCTCGACGCGGCCACGAAAGCCGGACGCCTCATCATGGTCGGGCACACCGAGCGGTTCAACCCGGCGATGACCGCGCTCAGCCGGGCGGTCGACGCGCCGAGGTTCGTCGAGATCCACAGGCTTGCCGGGTTCTCGCCGCGGTCGACCGACGTCGACGTCATCCTCGACCTCATGATCCACGATCTCGATCTGCTCCTCTGGTTCGACGGCTCCGATCCGGTCTCGGTCGATGCGGTCGGCGTGGCGGCCCTCACCGACAAGATCGACATCGCGAACGCCCGCATCCGGTTTGCATCCGGGTGCGTCGCCAACGTGACGGCGAGCCGCATCTCGGCGGAAAAGCTCCGGAGGATCCGCGTCTTCCAGTCGCGCACCTACGTCGCCTGCGACACCGGAGAGAAGAAAGTCGAGCGGTACCGGCTCGTCATCGGCTCCGACCGGAAGCCGGCGATCCAGCACGACGCGCTCCCTGTGGAAGACGGCGAGCCGCTCGGTCTCGAGCTGCAGGCGTTCGTCGAGGCGGTCAAGACGCGCCGGAGTCCGCCGGTCGACGGTCTCGCGGGCCGGCGCGCGCTCGAGCTCGCGCTCAAGGTGGGGGAGGCGATCGCCGCCGCGGGCGTCGTTTGAGCCTGCGGGAGTTCCTCGAGGGTGAGATCCGCGCGGGCGCGATGCCGGCCGCCGCGTGGTGGGTCGGGGACGGAACGCGGACGATCGATGAGGGCGCAGCCGGACACGCCGTGCTGACGCCGCACGAAGAGAAGGCCGGCAGCGACACCGCGTTCGATCTCGCCTCGCTCACGAAGCCGATCGCCACGGCCCTCGTCGCACTCTTGGAGGGTCTCGAACTCGAGGCCACGCTCGGCGCGTGCTTCCCGGAGCTCGCGCGGGGGCCGTTCGCGGATCGGACGCTCCGGGAGACGGGCACGCATCGCGCGAGGCTTCCGGCGTGGCTCCCGCTCTATGCGTGGGGATCGACGCGGGAGGCTTACGTTGCCGCGATCGCAAGCGCGAAGGCGGGACCCGCGGGCGAGACCGTCTACTCGGATCTCGGCTACCTCCTCCTCGGCTTCGCGCTCGCGTCGTCGTCGGGCCGGCCGCTCGATCGTCTCTTCGACGAGAGGATCGCGAAGCCTCTCGCGCTGGAACGGACCGGCTTCCCGGGAACCGGCTCACGGTTCGCGCGCGCCGCGGCGACCGAGCGCGGGAATGCGTACGAACGGAGGCTCGCCGGGGATCTGGCGGCCGGCTGCGAATTCCGGTCGGCGCTCATCCGGGGTCACGTTCACGACGGGAACGCTTGGGCGCTCGGCGGCGTTGCCGGGCACGCCGGGCTCTTCGGCACGGCGAAGGAGGTCGGATCGATCACGCGGGCGCTCCTCGACCCGCGGCCGCTCGGCGTCGGAGCGGAGCTCCTCACCCCGCTGTGGGCCGCGGACACGGCACCGGGCGCCCGTACCTTCGGCTTCCACCGGGCCGCCGATACCGAGTCGGTCCGCGGCGTGCTCCCCGACGACGCAGTCGGCCACTTCGGGTTCACCGGGACGTCCCTGTGGATCGACCGGTCCCGCCCGAGGATCTACGTGCTGCTCACGAACCGCGTCCACCCGGACGTGCCGGGGGTGGACTTCACACGCACGCGCCGGGGATTCCACGAGCGCGCCGCCGCCCTGTGACCGGCGCGAATGCCGCACGACCGGTAAAATGTCGCCGCTGATGGATGCCCCCCGCACGACGATCTCGCTCGGCCCGTTCGAGCTCTCGATCCGGCGCAACGAGGAGGGCAGGCGGGTCGGACTGCCAGGCTCGGTCGGCGTCCACATCCTGATCCTCGCGCTTGCGCTCCTCATCTCGGCGCACACCGCGAAGACGGCGCGCGAAAAGGAAAAGGTCCTCGCGCAGGAAACGCCGATCCCGATCACGTTCGTGAGCCCGATCCCGGAGCCGCAAGTCCCGAAGCCGCCGGCGCCGAAGGCGCCCCCCGTCGACATGCGCAAGATTCCACCGCAGGCGGCGAACAAGCCTCTGCGCATGCAGCCGGTTCCCGAGGTCACATCCGCGCCACGTCCGAAGACCGACGCCAAGACTCACCAGAGCTCCGGTCTGCACGATACGAGGCCGGCCGGCGGCCAGGCCGGCGGCCCGCTTCCGCAGCCCACGACCGGCGCCCCCGAAGCGCAGGCGGATGCGAATCCGGCGTCGCCGCTCGACGAGTCGAAGGATCTCCAGGGACGGCTCCAGGATTTCCGGCACGCGCTCGAGGCGCCGCGGCCGCCTTCTCCCAAGGGACCGAAAGGCGGGGGAACGGGGCTGGGCGGGATCAGGATGCCTGCGCTTCCGCAGACCGGTTATGACTTCGGCAACCTCCAGTTCGAGAACAGCGGCGAGTACGACTGGGAAGACTACGGACGCCAGATCTACTACGTGATCTGGGCCGAATGGCATCGCCAGCTCCTCGGCACGTCGAATCTCTTCGAGCGCTGGTCCGCCGAGCGTCGCATCGCCCTCTTGAATCACCAGGCCCGCGTTCGCTTCACGATCGCGCGATCGGGGCAGGTCACGGACGTCGCCGTCGAGGTCGGCTCCGCCTGCGTTCCCTTGGACGACTCGGCGGCGAACGCGCTGAAGGCGGTGATCCTCCCGCCGCTGCCCGAGGACTACAAGCGCGACTCGGAGACGATTCACGCCACCTTCCGGGCGGAAGGACCGATCCACGGCATGGGCTCGTACCTCCAGCAGCTCCGCGACTATTGCACCTGCTTCTAGGCCCCGTCGTTGACGCCCCTCGGGCGCACCCACTACGATGCGGACGTGCGCGATGAATTGATCCACGACTGGAACGTCGAAAGCGACGCCGGGCGTTCGGGCCCAGTCCTCCTCGACGATGAAACGCTCCGTGACGGGCTGCAGTCGCCCTCGGTGACCGATCCCGCGATCGAGGCGAAGCGCCGGCTGCTCCATCTGATGGACGAGCTCGGCATCGACACCGCGGACATCGGGCTCCCCGGTGCCGGTCCGAGAGCCGAAGCGGACGTGCTCGCGCTCGCCCAGGAGATCGCGGCGGCGAAGCTCCGGATCGAGGCGAATTGCGCCGCGCGCACGATGGTGCGCGACATCGAGCCGATCGCGCGCGTGACGCAGAAGACCGGCGTGCCGATCGAGGCGTGCCTCTTCATCGGCTCGTCGCCGATCCGCCAGTACGCGGAGGGGTGGGACGAGGAGTTCCTCGTCCGCCAGTCGGTCGACGCGATCGCGTACGCGGTGAAGCAGGGTCTGCGCGTCATGTACGTGACCGAGGACACCACGCGTGCCCGGCCGGAGACGGTCCGCCGCCTTTACGGGGAGGCGGTGCGGGCCGGCGCATCACGGGTCTGCATCGCCGACACGACCGGCCATGCGACCCCCGAGGGGGCACGGCGTCTCGTGCGCTTCGTTCGCGGCGTCCTCGACGAGGCCGGCGGCACGGCGATCGGCGTCGACTGGCACGGTCATCGCGATCGCGGGATGGGGCTCGCGAACGCGATCGCGGCGTTCGAGGCGGGGGCGACACGGGTCCACGGCACCGCGCTCGGCATCGGTGAGCGTTGCGGGAACGCCGAGATGGATCTGCTCCTCGTCAATTTGAGGCTCCTGGGATGGATCGACCGCCCGCTCACGAAGCTGGGCGACTACTGCCGCACCGCCTCCGAAGCGCTCGGCATCCCGATTCCGGACAATTACCCGGTCATCGGACAGGACGCGTTCGAGACCGCGACCGGCGTGCACGCGGCGGCGGTCATCAAGGCGTACAAGAAAGGCGACGCGTGGCTCGCCGATAGGATCTACTCGGGCGTGCCCGCCGCCGACTTCGGCTTCCGCCAGTCGATCCGGATCGGTCCGATGAGCGGGAAGTCGAATGTGATCTGGTGGCTTGAGAGCCGCGGCATGGAGCCGACCGAAGAGCGCGTCGACCGGATCGTCGCCGCGGCGAAGGGCTCGGACCGCCTTCTCGAGGATGTCGAGATCCAGGCTCTCGTCTGATGACGGACACTTTCCGGGCGTTCCACTTCCGCGAGGAAGTCCAGCGCGCGCTCGACGAGGCCGGCTATGAAGCGCCGACACCGATCCAGGCGCAGGCGCTGCCGCTCATCCTCGCCGGCCACGATCTCGTCGGCATCGCGCAGACCGGGACCGGCAAGACGCTCGCCTATCTGCTCCCGATCCTCCAAGCGAACCGCCCGTCGGCGGACGGTCCACAGGCGGTCGTCGTGTGTCCGACGCGCGAGCTCGCGATCCAGGTCGCGGGAGAGGCGGAACGTTTCGGCAAGCACGTGGGGTTCCGCACCGTGCTCGCCTACGGCGGGACCTCGTCGGGCCACCAGAAGCAGGAGATCAACCAGGGCTGCGATCTGCTCGTCGCGACGCCCGGACGCCTCCTCGACTTCCTCAACCAAGCGTGGCTTTCGCTGCGACGCGTGCGCTTCCTCGTCCTCGACGAGGCCGACCGCATGCTCGACATGGGATTCATCAACGACGTCGATGCGATCGTACGGAAGGCGCCGATGAGCCGGCAGACGCTCCTCTTCTCAGCGACCTTCCCCGACGAGATCAAACGCCTGGCCGACCGCTACCTCCTGCACCCGGAGACGGTCCGCATCGATGCCGTCATCCGCGTCAAGGAATCGGTCGACCACGCGTTCATCGAGGTCGCGGGCCGACAGAAGGTCGAGGCGCTCATGGCGCTCCTCGACCGCGACCGGCCGGCGAAATGCCTCGTCTTCACCGCGACGCGGGAGATGACCTCCGAGCTGACGCGGCGACTGCGGACGCGCAACCACGAGGTCGTGTCGCTCTCGAGCCTCTTGAGCCAGTCCAACCGCGAGCGCGCACTCACCGCGTTCCGCACGGGAGTGTTCGACGTGCTCGTCGCCACGGACGTCGCGGCGCGCGGCCTCGACATCGACGACATCGACCTGGTCGTGAACTTCGACGTGCCGATGCACGCCGAGGAGTACGTGCACCGCATCGGAAGGACCGGCCGCGCCCACCGTGAGGGCCGCGCGTTTACGTTCGTCTCCGAGCTCGACGCGCGCCGCGCCCGGCAGATCGAGGACCTCCTCGGGCACCCGGTCGCGCGCGAGACGATCGACGGGTTCGAAGCGGCCGCTCCCGCGGAGGGCCGCAGCGGAAAGCCTCGGGAGAGGGGACGCTCGCACGGGTCCGGCCACGGCCACGGCGGACAGCGCGGCGGCCGCGGACGAGGTCCCCGCCGTCGTGGGAGCGGGACACCGCCGGCGTCGTGACGCATCCCGGGACGCTGCGCATCGTCGCCGGACGCCTCAAGGGCCGAAAGATCCCGGTGCCCGCCGATCCGGAGCTCAGGCCGACCGGCGACCGCGTCCGCGAGGCGCTGTTCAACATCCTCGGCCAAGACCTGACCGGTTTCCGCGTGCTCGACCTCTACGCGGGTACCGGAGCCCTCGGGTTCGAAGCGTTGAGCCGCGGCGCTTCGGGTGTGGTGTTCGTCGAGGCGTCGCCGCGCACGGCAGCCGCCATCCGCCAGAGCGCCGAGACGCTGGGAGTCGCCCTCGAGTGCCGGATCTTTGCCGGCCGGGTCGAGCAGGTCCTCGATCGGACGAAGCTCGGCGGGCCGTTCGAGATCGTCCTGGCGGATCCTCCCTATCGCGAAGAGGCTGGTGCCGGCATCGTCGAGGCGATCGACGCAGGGCGCGTCCTCGGCCTCCACGGGACCCTCGTCGTCGAACGCGAGTCGCGCTCAGCCGCCCCAGAGGGGACGGTCGGCCTCAAGCGCTTCCGGACGGCGAAGTACGGCCGGACCTCCCTGGATTTCTTTAAGTATTAGAAGCATCCAGGACTGTCTGGCTCGGGCGTTGAATTCCCGACCGGCCTGCCTATATTTGGCCGCGGTCAGCTTCTTGCTCGGACGAAGGAGTCGTCGATGAGAATCCCGGTCAGGGTTGGGGTGACGGTTCTGGCCTTCCTTGTCGCGGCGCTGCCGCTCATGGCCGCCGAGGGCGAGCCCGCGTCGGCGGATTCGACGATCAAGCCGGCCGCACCGGCGGCGGATCAAGCCGCACCGGCGGACTCGACGATCAAGCCGGCGGCAACGGCGGAGGCGGCCGCACCGGCCGAATCGACGGCAAAGCCGGCGCCGGCGAAAGCCGCGGTGCCCGCGGGGACGTCGACCCGGCCGCCGAAGAACCTCAAAAAGGTCGGCGATCACTGGACCGCGTGGGATCCGCCGCAGCCCGCGGGGGAAGGCGCGTACGTCATCCAGAAGGACGACTGCTTCTGGGACCTCGCCGGAAAGTGGCTCGGCGATCCGCACCTCTGGCCCCAGGTCTGGGATCAGAACCGTTACGTGCTCGACAGCCACTGGATCTATCCGGGAGACCCGCTCTCCGTGCCGGCGAAGCCGAACGTCGTTCCGCCGGAAGGTCCGCCGCCGTCAGCGGCAGCGAATCCGACCGACACCGGTGCGGGCAACACCACCGAGACGGCGCAGGCGGCCGCGCCGGCGGCGCCGCCGGCAGAAGCTCCGGCCCCCGCGCCCGCGCCGCCCACGCGGACGACCCCTTCGATGATCCAGATGGCCGACGAGCGCGACCTCTACTGCTCGGGATGGATCGACGACCAGCACCAGCCGTCGCTCCTGAAGATCGCGGGCGGTGAGCTCGAGAAGATCATGCAGGCGCACGACGACATCGTCTACCTCAACCAGGGTCGCACTCAGGGGATTCAAGCCGGCGCCGATTACGTCGTCGTGCGCCCGGAGCGCAAGGTCGTGCACCCGGCGACGAAGGAGATGGTCGGGACCTACACGCAGCGACTCGGGCATGTGCGTGTCCTCTGCGCGCAGGAGAACACCGCGACCGCCGTCGTGGTCAGCTCGTGCGAGGACATCCGGCCGGGTGACGAGCTCCTTCCGTGGAAGGAGCTGCAGAGCCCGATGATGGACCACGTTCCGCCCATGGATCGATGCGCGGAGCCGTCCGGCCTCGCGCAGGGTTGGGTCATCGACGGCGGCCCGGATGCCCTTCTGTCGGTCGGCGGCGGCAACCTGATCTCGACCGATCTCGGTCCCGAGGACGGCATCCGCCCCGGCTCGCTGCTCACGATCTATCGCGACAACGGCGACCTGCCTCGCAAGGTCCTCGCCCAGGGCGTCGTCCTGAGCGTCGAGAACAAGACCTCGACCGTGAAGCTCGTCACCTCGCGCGTCGAAGTCCGCCCCGGCGATCGCGCGGAGGTCCTCCAGCAGTAGGCCATTCCGACGAAGGATCGATGAAGGCCCGCGGGTTCGTCCGCGGGCCTTTTCGTTTCAGATCTCCCGAAGCTTCTTGCGGAGCAGGAGCAGCTCGAACGCGAGGCCGGCTTTCGCCGCGACCCGTCTCATGAGCGGGATGTCGGGGCGGGTCATCGGGGCGTCGTCGGCATCGAGGTAGAACAGGGCGACCGTGCGTTCCTTCACCACGATCGGCAGGACGAGAACGGTCGCCGGCAGCCTTCCGCCCAGCGCCGTGTACAGGTCGCGGTTCGCCGGGAGCGCCGGGACGACGCCGAAATAGAAGTCCCGGCTCGTGAGCGCGGTGTCGAATACCGTGCCGCTCCCGGAAGGCACCGTCACCGCGCGGAGCTGTTCCGTCTCGAATGCCCGTCCGCGTCCCGCGACGCCGCGGATTCCGTCCTTGCCGGCGGCGAAGAGGCCGCACCGGGTCGCCCGCTCGCCGCAGAACGCGAAGAGAGCCTCGGCGATCTCGTCGCGATCACGCGCGGCGGCCAGCGCTTCGTCCAAGCCGTCGAGTGACGCCGGCTCCGGGGCTCGCGCCACCGCCGCTCGCGAGGCGTGCCTCGCGGGGTCGGTCTCGGAGGCGTCGCCCGCCTCGCGCGGCATGAAGTCGTCGATCTCGAACTGCGCGTCCATCGGACGCCCGTCGAGGCCGACCTCCGGCTCCGGGGACGCGGGAGCCTCCTCGGAGGGCGCTCCTGGACGGGACCGCTCGTGCGCCGGCGACTGTTCCGGGACCAGGCGGATTCCTCTCGTGCTCTCGAATTTGAGGCGGTAGTGGCGCTCGAGCGCCTGGTAGACCCGCGGCTCGGCCGCGATCCACGGCTCGACCGTGTGACCGACGGCCGCCTGGATCTCACGAAGCGCGACCGGATCGCGCGGATTCGCCGTCGCGATGCGGAGGCGGCCCTGCTCGAGGCGGAACGGGCAGACGCGGTGGCGCTCGACGAGCGGAAGGGGAATCGCCTCGAGCGCTTCCGCGGTCGCCGTGCGCAGGTGCTCCCACGACGCGTAGGGGACTCCGGCCACGTCGGTGAGCGCCTCGCCCAGGACCGGCTCGCTCACGTATCCGAGACGGAGCAGGTGCGAGTCGAGGCGCCCGCCGAAGAAGCTCTGCGTGCGCCTCGCCTCATCGATCTGGTCCGGCGTGATCCAGCCGTGCTCCAGAAGGTACTCGGCCACCCGCCTGGCGATCAACGGTTCGCCGTCCATGACACCTCAGCGCGGTTGGTTCGATCCCGACCCACCGTGTCCGCCGCGTCCACGGCCGCCGCGATCGCCACCACGATCGCCGCCGCGGCCCATGCCGCCGCGCCGCTCGCGACCGCCGCCGACCGCCGCGGGCTCCTCAGGGGCCTCGCCGCGCTGCTCCCTGAGAACCGCCTTGCGGGAGACCCTGACGCGGCCCTGTCCGTCGATCTCGATGACCTTGACGAGGACCTCGTGGCCTTCGTCGAGGACGTCGCGCACCTCGTTGATCCGGTGCTCGTCGATCTCGGAGATGTGCAGAAGACCCTCCACGCCGGGGAGGATCTCCACGAACGCCCCGAAGTTGACGACGCGCACCACCTTGCCGAGATACGTCTTGCCCAGCTCCGCCTCGGCGGTGAGCTCCTTGATGATCGCGACCGCCTTCTGCGCCGCGGTCTCGTCCGAGCTCGCGATGTCGACGCGGCCGTCGTCGTGGACCTCGATCTTGCAGCCGGTCCGCTCGACGATCGAGCGGATCGTCTTGCCGCCTTGTCCGATGACGTCGCGGATCTTCTCTTTGTTGATCTGGATCGTGATGATGCGTGGCGCGTAGGGAGAGATGCTGCCGCGGTGCGAGGGGAGCGCGGCGTTCATCGTGTCGAGGATCTCGAGGCGAGCCCGGCGCGCCTGATCGAGAGCCTTCTCCATGATCTCGCGCGTGATGCCGGTAATCTTGATGTCCATCTGGAGGCCGGTGATCCCCTTCACCGATCCGGCGACCTTGAAATCCATGTCGCCGTGATGATCTTCGGCTCCCGCGATATCGGTGAGCACGGCCCACTTCTCGCCGATCTTGACGAGGCCCATCGCGATGCCGGCAACCGGCGCCTTCTGCGGCACCCCGGCGTCCATCAGGGCGAGCGAGCCTCCGCAGATCGACGCCATCGACGACGACCCGTTCGACTCGAGGATGTCGGAGACGATCCGGATCGTGTACGGCCACTCGTCTTCCTTGGGCACGAGCGGGAGGAGCGACCTTTCAGCGAGGGCCCCGTGGCCGATCTCGCGCCGCCCCGGCCCGCGGAGGAACTTCACCTCGCCGACCGAGAACGGGGGAAAGTTGTAGTGGAGCATGAACCGCCGCAGCGACTCGCCCTCGATCCAGTCGAGCTTCTGCGCGTCGGCGGAGGTTCCGAGGGTGACGGTGACGAGCGCCTGCGTCTCGCCGCGCGTGAAGAGCGCCGAGCCGTGTGTGCGCGGCAGAACCCCGACCTCGCAGGTGATCGGCCGGATCTCGTCGAAGCGGCGGCCGTCGAGGCGGATTCCCTTGTCCAGGATCTCCTCGTGGAGGATGGCGTCCTGGAGGTCGTACCACAGCGACCCTGCGAACTTCTTCGCCTCCGCCTCCTCGGCGGTGAACCCGCCGAGCATCTCTTTCTTCAGCTCGTCGACCTTCGCGTAGCTCTCGAGCTTGCCCTTGATCCGCATCGCCGCGGAGAGCTTGTCCTTCCACGCCGCGGTGACGCGATCCTTGACGCCCTCGGGCTCGGAGGGCGCGGGCACCGCGCGCCGGGCGCGTCCCATCTCGGCCGACAGGCTCGCCTGCGCAGCGACGATGTCCTTGATCGCGTCGTGGCCGCGGACGATCGCCTCGAGCATCTCCGCTTCGGAGACCTCGGTGGCGCCCGCCTCGACCATGACGACCGCGTCGGCCGATCCGGCGACGACCAGGTCGATCCGGCTCGTCTCGAGCTCGGCATAGGTCGGATTGATGAGGTAGCTTCCGTCGGGCGTCAGGCCCACGCGGACCGCGGCGATCGGGTGCGGGAACGGAATGTCGGAGACGGCGAGCGCGAACGAAGCGCCCGTGAGCGCGAGGACGTCCGGATCGTTCTCCTGATCGGCCGAGAGCACGAGCGCGATGACCTGCGTCTCGCACGCCCAGCCGCTCGGGAACAGGGGACGGAGCGGACGATCGATGAAGCGCGAGGTGAGGACCTCTTTCTCGTTGGGCCGGCCCTCGCGCCGGAAGAATCCGCCCGGGATCTTGCCCGCGGCGTAAGTGTTCTCGCGGTAGTCGACGGTGAGCGGGAGGAAGTCGACCCCTTCGCGGGGCGATTTCGCGGCGCATACGGTGACGAGCACGACCGTATCGCCGCAGCGCACGGTGACCGCGCCGTCGGCTTGCTTGGCAATCTTGCCGGTTTCGACGATGAGGGTCTTCCCCCCGACCTGGATCTCCCGACGTCGTATCAAAGTCCTACCTCCGCGGTGCCCGCCGCACGGCGCCGCCCACCGGGTGGGCGGAGCGAGGGTGGGAGGAACTCCCTTGGTTCCTTGGTGTTCTTCATGGCTGTGTTGTCGTCATCGTCGAAGGGGCGAACATCGGCCCCGGGCCCCGGCGGACGCTCATGCACCCGCCCGCATCGTCGTGCTCGAGACGGGGCGCCATGGCTGGCCGGCCTTACTTGCGGATCCCGAGCCGGCCGATGATCCGCTGATAGCGTTCAAAATCCTTGCGCTTGAGATAGTCGAGCAGGCGGCGCCGCTTGCCGACCATCTTCATGAGCCCGAGACGCGAGTGGTAATCCTTCGCATGCGAGCGGAAGTGATCGGTGAGGTGCTCGATGCGGCGCGTGAGGATCGCGACCTGGACCTCGGGCGAGCCGGTGTCGGCGTCGTGGGTCCGGAAGTCCTTGATGAGGTCGGATTTGGCGCTGACGTCGGCCACGGTTGCCTCCTCCGGACCGTCGACGTACGCGAGCGGCCCAGATCGATGGTTCGGGCTGAAAAACAGGTTCCCGAACCGCGGGACCGTATCACACGGGCTCAGGATGGGCAACGGCGAGGACGACCCTCGGACGGAGCAGCCCAGCGGAGACCTCCCCGATCCCGATGAGGTTGCCCGTCGCCGAGCGGACGGCGACCTCGACCCCCTCGGGCGCGCCGGGAGGGTAAGGAACGGCGGTGCCCGCCGCGAAGAGCGGAGCATCCTCGGGCCGGAGCAAATTCAACCTGGGGCAGACGAGCGGCAGCTCGTCGAGACCGATCAGCGCGGCGCGCACGTCGTCGGGCCCGGCGGGCCACGGGAGCGCCGCGGCGACGCCCCACGCGCCGATGCCGATCCGGCGAAGCGTCTCGACGGTCGCACCGCACCCGAGGGCCCGTCCGAGATCGCGCACGGCGGCGCGAACGTACGTGCCGGACGACGCCGCGAGCTCGTAGTCGAAGATGCGGGGATCGCCGGTGGGCGCTACCGCAAACCGGTCGATCGTCACGGCAACCGGAGCCGCCGTCGACGGACGGCCCGCGCGTGCGAGCTTGTACAGACGTTTTCCGCCCACGCGTTTGGCGGACACCGCGGGGGGCACCTGCTCGTTCCTTCCGACGAGCGCGCTCGCGGCCCTCGCCACCTGCTGGTCGGCGGGAAGCTCACCCTCATGGCGATGCAGGATCACGCCGGTGATGTCGTCGGTCGACGTCGTCACACCGAGCACGAGCCGTCCGACGTACGTCTTCGGCTCGTGGGGGAGGTACCGCGCCAGGCGTGTCGCTCTCCCGGTGACGACGGCGAGGAGTCCGGTCGCCGCGGGATCGAGCGTGCCGGTGTGTCCCGCGCGCGCACCGCCGAGCGCGGCGCGCACGCCCGCGACGACGTCGTGGCTCGTGGGCCCGGCCGGCTTGTCGAGGAGCAGGAGGCCGTCGATCACCGGGAGTCCGGCTCGTCTTCGGGATCGTCGGCGTGAAGCTCCTGGAGGATCGCCTCGACGCGGGACCCGCGCTCGAGCGTCGCGTCGGAGAAGAAGCGCAGCAACGGGGTGTGCCTGAGCTTCGCGCGAGTCGATACGGCACGGCGGAGGAACGCGACCGCTTCGTTCAAGGCGTCGACCGCGTCGTCGCGCTCCGAGGCGCTCCCGAGGCGGGAGACGTAGACCTTCGCCTGCTTCAGATCGGGCGAGAGAACGACGCCGGTGAGCGTGACGAAGCCGACCCGCGGATCGCGGATCTCGCGGACCGCCTCCGCGAGGACCGCTCGGATCTCTTCGCCGACGCGTTCGTTGCGGCGGTGCGTCACGCGAGCGCTCCATCGTCCGCTTCGAGGAAGTCTCGCCCGGTCTCCACGAGGTGGCCAGGCACCTGCGCTTCGATCTCGCGCACGATCGTCTCGAAGAGCGCGTCGAGTGGATCCCGTCGCGGCCCCACAGTGACGACGGCGACTCCGGCGCGCTGCCACAGATCGGCATGCGCGGGGAGCTCGGACACCGCGACGTTGTGATGGGCCCGCAGCCGGTCCTTGACGCTGCGCAGCACCTGCCGCTTGTCTTTCAGCGACCGCGCCTGCGGGAGGTGGATCTCGACCGTCAGGAGCCCGATCGTCACGCGCTAGAGAGTCTGGACGGCGACCTTCTCCACCACGAAGAACTCGATGACGTCGCCTTCCTTGAGGTCGTTGAAGTTCGCGATCCCGATGCCGCACTCGAAGCCGGACTTCACCTCGCTCACATCGTCCTTGAACCGGCGGAGCGAACCCACGCGGCCGCCGTAGATGACGACGTTGTCGCGGATGAGACGCACCTCGGCGCTGCGCTTGACCGTCCCGTCCGTCACCATGCAGCCGGCGATGACGCCGGCCTTCGGCACACGGAAGAGCTGACGGACCTCGGCCTGTCCGAGGACCGTCTCCTTCGTGGTCGGCTCCAAGAGGCCGATCATCGCCTGCTTGATGTCGTTGACCACGTCGTAGATGACGTTGTAGAGCCGGATCTCGACTTCTTCGTTCCGCGCCAGGTCCGCCGTCGCTCGATCCGGGCGCACGTTGAAGCCGACGATGATCGCGTTCGATGCGGCGGCGAGGAGGACATCGGCCTGGCTGATCGCGCCGGTCGAGGCGCGGAGGATCCCCACGCGGATCTTCTCCGAGGGGATCTCGCTGACGGCCTTCTGGAGCGCCTCGAGCGAGCCCTGGACGTCGGCCTTGATGAGGACCGACAGCTCCTTGATCTCGCCCTCGGCGATTTCTCGAGACAGGCTCTCGAGCGTGCGGCGGGACGATTTCGCGAGGGCGGCGACGCGCTGCTTCTCCTGACGGAGCGCGGCGATCTGCCTCGCCTTCCATTCGTCGGCGACGCCCTGGAACAGGTCCCCGGCGGTCGGCTCGGACGCGAATCCCATCACCTCGACCGGGGTCGAGGGGCCGGCCTCGTCGACGCGCCGGCCGTGCTCGTCGGCCATCGCGCGGACCTTGCCGAAGGCGGAGCCGGCGATGAACGGGTCGCCGACGCGCAGCGTCCCGGACTGGACCAGGACCGTCGCGACGATGCCGCGGGCGCGATCGAGCTTCGCCTCGAGCACGACGCCGGTCCCCGGCTTGTCGGCAGCGGCCTTGAGATCCGCGAGATCCGCGACGAGCAGGATCATCTCGAGGAGCTCCTCGATGCCCTGCCGCTTCTTCGCGGAGATCTCGCAGGCGACGATCTTGCCGCCGTACTCCTCGACGAGCAGGTCGCGGTCCGCGAGCTGCTGCTTCACACGGTCGGGCCGAGCGTCCGGCTTGTCGACCTTGTTGATCGCGACGACGATCGGGACGCCGGCGGCCTTCGCGTGGTCGATCGCCTCGACGGTCTGAGGCTTGACGCCGTCGTCCGCCGCGACGACGAGCACGACGATGTCGGTGACGCGCGCGCCGCGGGCGCGCATGAGGGTGAACGCCTCGTGACCCGGCGTGTCGAGGAACGTGATCTTGCGCCCGCGCTCCTCGACCTGGTACGCGCCGATGTGCTGCGTGATGCCGCCGTGCTCGCTGCTGACGACGTTGGCCTCTCGGATCGCGTCCAGGAGGGAGGTCTTCCCGTGATCGACGTGCCCCATCACCGTGACGACCGGCGGGCGCGCCGAGGTGGGAGCAGCAACCTGCGCGGTCTCGATACCCGGCAGGGCATCCTGGCGCTGCTCGTCCTCGAAGGTGACGATCGACGCGTCCGAGCCGAATTCCTTGGCGAGATCGATCGCCATCTGCGGATCGAGCGGCTGATTGATGTTCGCGAAGACGCCCTTCGTCAGCAGCTTCGCGATGACGTCCTTCGACTTGCGGTTGAGCTTCTCCGCCAGCTCCTTCACCGTCACCGCCTCCGAGAGCTGGATCGTCGCCGGGACCGGCGGCAGATCGGGCTTCGGCTTCGACGGCGGCGGGGGAGCCTCCATGCCCTTGATGCGGGCGCGCCGCGCCTCGCGATCGGCCGAGGAGGTTGCCCGGCCGGGAGCGGGAGGCCGCGCCGTCGTTGCGGACGGCGGCGGCGTCGTCGTTCGCGGCGGGGCGGTTCCCGGGCGGGGCGGCTCGAAGCTCCGTGGTGGTCCGAGCGTGGGCCGGCCGACCGGCGGCCGCGCCACGGGCTTCGTGGGAACGAGCTTCGGAACGAGGCGTTTCGCCGCGAACAAGCGCGGGCGCCTGGGATCTCCGGGCCCGGGGGTTGCCGGCGGATGAGCAGCGGCCGGCGCCGCGACGGCGGCCGGCGCAACCGCGACAGGAGGGGCGGCAGCGGAGGCAGCGGGCGACGGTTCGGCCTCGCTCGGCGTCTCCACGATCGGCCCGGGAACGCTCGTCTGGGGGACCGGCTCGACGGGGGCCGCAGGGGCCTCGGGTAGCGCCTCTGCGGGGGGCGCCTCGACCTGCACCGCCGCCGCGGCCTCGACAACCGGAGCGGGCAGCTCCGCGGCCGTGACGGGTACGGCAGGTCCCTGCTCTTCGAGCAGGCGCTTCTTCTCGTTCGCGAGCGCGGTCGTGAGCCGCTCCCGCACGAGATGGGCGGTCGGCTCGTCGATCGAGCTCAGGTCGGAGTGGACGTCCTTTCCGAGACGGTCGAGCAGCTCGAGGATCAGAGCGCTCTGAACCTTGAGCTCCTTCGCCAGCTGATAGACACGGACACCCGGCACGCTTTACTCCTTGGGCGCGTCGCCCTGCTCGGCGGGCGCATCACCGGCCGCGACCGCTCCCTCGGGCGACTCCTCGGCGGGCGTCTCGGCGTCGCGCGCATCGAGCGCCTGCTCGGCGGCGTCGTGGATCTCGATCGCTTCGTCTTCGCTGATCCCTTCGATCGAAGTGAGGTCTTCCAGCGAGGCCAGGCAGATCTCCTCGATACTCCGGAAACCGGCGTCGAGGAGACGGGCGACGGTGGACTGCGAGATGCCCGGCAAGCTCGACAGCTCGCGGCTCGCCTGCGCCATGCGCTCCATCTCGGCCTCGATCTCGGCCTTCTTTTCGGCCTCGCTCTTGATGTCGAGCTTCCAGCCGACGAGTTTGGAGGCCAGACGCACGTTCTGCCCGCGCTTGCCGATCGCGAGCGAGAGCTGGTCCTCGGAGACGATGACTTCCATCTCGCGGGCTTCGTAATCGCGCGCCGAGACGCGGTTGATGACCGCGGGGTTCAACGCGTGGCGAACGTAGCCGGATGGATCTTCGTCGTACTGGACGATGTCGATCTTCTCGCCGCGAAGCTCGCGGATGACCGCCTGCACCCTGGACCCTTTCATCCCCACGCACGCGCCGACCGGATCGACGTCGCGATCCTTGGAGCGCACGGCGATCTTGGTGCGCTCGCCCGCGTCTCGGGCGACGCTCTGGATGATGACGGTCCCGTCGTAGATCTCGGGAACCTCCATCTCGAAGAGCTTCTTCACGAGGAGCTCGCTCGCGCGTGAAAGGGTGAGCTGCGGACCCTTTCCGAGGCGCTCGACGTTGACGAGCACGGCGCGGACGCGGTCGCCCGGGTTGTAGTGCTCCGCTCGCGATTGCTCGCGGCGGGGGATGATCCCTTCCGTGCGACCGAGGTCGAGGATCATGTCGCCGCGATCGAAGCGCTTCACCTGGCCGGTGAGCAGCTCGCCGATGCGGTCGCCGTACTCGCGCCAGACGATCTCGCGCTCGGCTTCCTTGACCTTCTGGTAGATGACCTGCTTCGCCGCCTGCGCCGCGATGCGCGTGAGCGGGACGTCGACGGCCTCTTTCGCCGTCTCGATGACCATCCCGAGCTCGGCGTCCTCGCGGATCTCGCGCGCCTCCTCGAGGGTGATCTCGGTGTGCGGGTCCATGAGCTCGTCTTCGGTGACGACCGTCTGCTTCGAGAAGACGCTGAAGCGGCCGGTCTCGCGGTCGAACCGTGCGCCGAAGTCTTCCTTGCTGCGGAGGTACTTCCGCGAAGCCGCGGCATAGGCCTCTTCGACCGCCTGAATAATGACGTCCGGGTCGATGCCCTTCTCCCGGCCGATCATCTCGATCGTTTGATAAAGCTCGCTACTCATGGATCGCGCACTCCCTTCGAAGCGACCTCGGGACGCACCCCTCCGACGACCGGTGCACCCGAGGTTCACGAATGCCCGTTGGGACCGAGGGACTATAGCATGCACCGGTCATCGGTCGCGGCGCCTCGAACCCGAGGAGCTAACTTCCTGTTTCATCAACACGATGTGAGCCCGCGACAAGCGCCGTTCGTCGCCCGCGGAGACGATGCGAACGGCCCCATCGGCATCGAGGCCCGCGAGAACGCCGTGCAGCTCCTCGAATCGCCCGGCGTCATCTCGAAGCTCGGCGCGGACGGCCCGGCCGGTATTCCTCCGGATGTCGTCGTCGGAGCGGATCGGGCGGTCGATGCCGGGAGACGAGACTTGAAGCTCGTACGCTTGCTCGAGCCCGGGGAGGGTGTCGATCCGCGCGTCGAGGGCGCGGCTGAAGGCCTCGCAATCGCGAAGCCCGACGCCTTCGGGACCCGCGCGATCGAGGTCGATCCGGAGGTGCGAGTGCCGCCCTTGATCGTGGAATACGAACTCGACGACCTCGAGGCCCAACGTCGAAGCCGTCTCGCGGGCGGCGGCTTCCGCTTGAGCGATCGCGCGTCGCTTCGTCTCGTTCATCGTGCCCCTTGAAATAAAAAAGGTGGGCTTGCGCCCACCTTTCGGCGAAACACGGCGACATTCTAGCGCGTCAGCGCCTCAGGCGCTCCCGAATGCTGGCGAGAGCCGGGCTTCCAGGGAATCGGGCGTCAGCGGCATTCAGAACGCGCACTGCTTCTGCCGACCGGCCGGCGCGCGCCAACGCCAACGCTTCCCCGATGTCCGCTCCGGGGCCCGGGAGCCCACGCTTCCGCGCCTCCCGAAAGGCTCGAACGGCGAGGTCGGCGTCGCCGAGCCGGTCCCATGCCGCCCCGACGGCCATCCACGCTTCGGCGTCGCTGGGCGCGACGCGATCCGTCCACGCCAGTGCGCGGCGTGCGTCGTCCGGACGACCGCTCGCCGCGAGCGCGGATGCAAGGTGCCCGATGTAGAGACCCTCGTCCGGTTGCAAGGCGTTCGCCTTTCCGAACCTCTCCACCGCGTCCGCGTAGTCCGCGCGTCCCATCGAGATCTGCCCGGCCATGTCCCAGTAGGCGTCGACCTTCGGATGGGCGGCCACGGTTTTGAGAAGAAAAGGCTCGAGGTCGAACGGCTGCCCGGCCGCGGCGTCGAGCCGGCTCAGCCGCTGCGCGATCGTGACCGTCAAGGGATCGGACTCGAGCGACTGTCGGTAGGCGCGGCGCGCGCCGTCGGCGTCGCCCGACGCCTCGAGCACGCGTCCCTGCGCCGCGACGCGGACGCCAGGCGTCATGCGAGCGGACCATGTCTCGAGCGAGCGCTTGGCCGCATCGAGGTCGCCGTGGAGGAGATTGAGGTCGACGATCCACAGGAGGCTCGACGGATCCATCTGATCCGGGACACGCCTCCATCCTTCCTCGAGACCCGCGATCGCTTCGGCGTAGCGGCCCTGCTTGGCGCGGACCTGACTGAGCATCTCGTAGGTCTTGCCCCGCTGCGATCGCTCGTTGGCGGCGAGGAGCTCCGATTCCGCTTCGGCGAGCCGGCCTTGGTCGATGTAGAGGACGGCGAGGTTCCGGTGGTAGAAGTACTGCGTCTCGGAGGCGACCGGTGCTGTGGGCGCCGGCGTTGTGCTCGTCGCCGCCTGGGGCTCGTCATCGGCGCCGCCGACGTAGCCCAGCGCCTTCAAGTTCGCGAGCATCTCGTGCATCGCCGCGGGGTCCGCGACCGATGCCGTCGCGTGCTCGAGTCGCGGCCCGACGAGCTCATAGCTCCGAAGGTGCTCGGCGGGGCGCCGCGCCAGGACCGAAGGCTCGAAGGCGTTGGTCAACAGCCGTCCGGGCATGTCGCTCGCGAGCGGCAAGCCGCTGAGATAGAGAAGCGTCGGAGTGACGTCGTAGACGCTGGCGGGGGGAATCTTGCCGGCCCGGATCCCCGGTCCGGCGAGCGCGAGCATCCCCCAGTCGCGGTGCCATTCTTCGGGCTGGCCCTTCGTCGACGGCGGGAAGTTCGGACGATCGTCGCCGGTCCGGAATCCGTGGTCGGAGAGCACCACAACGACGGCCTCCCGCCCCGCCGCGTCGAGAGTCTCTCCGAGCAGAGCGTCCTGATACTCGTAGAAGCGGGTGACCGCATTCTGAAACCGCTCGAAATCGGGCTGGGAGACGATCGTCATCTTGGGAGGCAGGTAGTGCTGGAACCCGTGTCCCATCATGTCGATCCCTTCGAAGTACACCGCCACGAATGGAGATCCCGCCCGTAGCTGCTCGAGCTCAATCCCGTGATAGCTGCGCGTTACGGCGAGGACGTGCATGACGAACGCCACCGGACTCGCAGGCTGCCCGCTGTCCTTGCCCTTGGCGTCGCGGCTTGCGGCGATCTCGGCCTGCGCGGCGCGATAGTCTTCGGGGGTGGCGGGAATGATGCGTGTGACGTCGTCGAGACCGATCTGGCTCGGAGTCACGAGCACGGCCGCAGGGTGGGGGAGGCCTCCCGCCGGGCTCACGAGTCCCGCGAGCGCCACCGCTTCATCCGGCGATTTGCTGCCCAGGGCGGCGCCGAGATAGTCGCTGACGATGAGCCCCCGCGCAGGCTCGGCGGGGAAGCTCGCCCACCAGCCGATCCACGTCGACGACCGCTGGAAATCCGTGAAGATGTTCCACAACGCCTTCACGCGGCGAAAGTCGCTCGTGATCGGTCGACGCTGCTTCCCACCCGCGTCGCGGACCAGGAAGTCGGCGATGCCGTGTTCCGTCGGCGGCTTCCCCGTTGCGACTGTCGTCCAGATGAGCGGCGAGAACATCGGATCGTACGAGCGCAGGTCGGCGCTCGCGCCGTCGCGCACGAGACGCGCCAGGTTGGGCATCCGTCCCGCGGCCATCAACGGGCGGGCGATGTTCCAGTCCGCTCCATCCCATCCGACGACGACGATGCGCGCCACCGCCGGTCGCATGAGGCGCCTTGCTTCGTCGGTGCGTGTCCGGCGCACCAGTTCGTCGCCGAGGTGGCTCGTAAAACGAAGCTGCACCACATGGACGCCCGCGGATTCGAGCGCGGCGCGCAGCGGCGCCTCCGTCGTCTCGCGGCTCGAGAGCAGAGTCTCCGTGTCGGTCCGCCGTCCGACTTCCTCGAGTACGTGTCCCGCCAGGGCTCCGACGGCATCGACCCACCCCTTGCTCCGGGCGTCGTCGGCGAGCTGCAGCGCGATCGCGTCGGCGAGCGTGTAGCTCAGCTCGAGCGAGAACTCGAGCCGGCTTCCCTCTCTTGTGGTCCACGGAACCGACTCGACGGCGACGGACCCCGGGTCGTCGAGCAAGGGGCGCGGCGCCAACGGAGCGTGAAGGGCGAGCCGGTGAGACACGACCCGCGTTCCCTCGAGGACGACCTTGCCGTGCGGGACGTGTTGGACGGACACGAGCGCGAGCAGGAGAGCGGTCCCGAGGCCGAAAGCGACGGCGATCGAGCGTCCGAGGAGCCGTCGCGTCATGCAGCGATTCTATCCCGTGGTGCGATGGCGTCGCCGGGCGCCGCCGGACTAGAATCCGCGACAGGCTGAAGTGACCCATCGGAGGATCTCGATGAGAATCGCGCTGAATCGAACGATCGCTACCCTCGCGTTCGCGTTGTCGCTGTCCGCGACGGCCGCGCTCGCCCAGCAGGCGAAGATGTACGGCAGCGTCGTGGACGATCAGGGGCAGCCGGTCGTCGGCGCGAAGGTCGTTCTCAACCCGACCGAGCAAGGATCCCACCTCGAGGTCGTGACCAAGGGAAAGAAGGCGTCGTTCCTCTTCGGCATCGTCCGAGCCGGCACGTACACGATCGACGTCCAGGCACCGGGGCTCGTGCTCGTGAGCATGGATGCGAAGGCCACGACGAAGGACAAGAAAGAGCCCGAGTGGACGAAGAACGGCAAGGTTCGGACCGATCAACCTCCGCAGCTCAAGATCGAGGACGGGATGGAGATCACCTGCGATCTCGTCGTCGGTCACGCCGCCCAGGTCGCAACCGCCGGCGGCGGCACGACGATGGCGACGCCCGACCAAGCGCTCACGATGCTGACGCAACAGGTGCAGAAGGGCGATTGCGCGGGGGCGCTGCCCCAGCTCGAAAAGTTCGCGACGGACAATCCCACCTCCGGACGCGCGTACTACCTCGCCGGCTATTGCGATGCGGTCATGGAGAAGGACGACGCCGCGCTCGTCGCCCTCACGAAAGCGCAGGAGCTCGAGCCGGCGTTCGCGGGCACGCAGACGCTCATCGGCAAGATCTACGCGAGGACGAATCGCCTCCCGGAGGCGGAGACGGCGTTCAAGAAAGAGCTCGAGAACACGTCCGCGCCGGCTGAGGTCCAGACGGACGCGCTTCTCAGCCTCGGCGCGGTCCAGCGAGACCAGAAGAAGGACCAAGACGCCATCGCGTCGTTCGAGAAGGTGAAGACCCTCGCACCGACGCGTCCGGAGTCCTACATCGAGCTCTCGGCGCTGTACGCAAAGGTCGGTCAGACGGACAAGGCGGCGGCGGTTCTCGAGGAGGCGAAGCAGGTCGGCGCCGACGATCCCGTCGCCCTCCTCAACGTCGGAATCTCGTACTACAACAAGAAGGATTTCGAGCACGCGGAGCAGATGTTCAAGCGCGTGACCGAGAGCAAGGCGACGAATCCGGATCTCTCGATGGCCTACGGACTGCTCGGCAATTTGCAGTTGCGCAAAGGCAAGACCGACGACGCCGTGGCGGCCTTCAAGAAGTGCATCGAGCTCGATCCCAACGGGAAGCTGGCGAAGGAATCCGAGGAGACCCTCAAGGCGCTGAAGAAGAAGTAGCTGCCGCCTGAGGTGTTCCTCGTGACCGGAAGATCAGCGGAGCGGTCCGGCGCGTGACCGGGGCTTGCGCTCCGGGGGCCTTCGCCGAGATCTGGACGAAGTACGTGCCGGGGGTGAGCGCCGCGCTCTCGAGCCGGACGATCGCGCTCAACTCGCCGTTCGACGAGGGACCGTAATAGACCAAGGTCGACGGGGCGGTCACCGGGCCCCCGCCCGCATCGAGGAACGTCACCGCGAACTCCGCCGATGGGTTCTCCGGTGACGTGAATCCCCTCATCCAGAACATGGCGAGCACCGGCTGCCCGACGACGAAATCGGATGCCGTGGCAGGAAGGAAGCGAGCGCCCGGCTTCACCGCGAGGGGATCGGGCGCAGCCGTTTCCGCAGGTTGGCTCAATAGCGGGACCGCCGCATCGTTCTCGAGGATCATCATCGGGCCCGTCAACGCGGGGCTCGGTGTCTTCGGCTGGGGCGGGACCGTCACGCTCGCGGTCCACGTAGCGATCTGGGGCGGCGTCGCCAGTCGCACCGTTCCCTGGAGGTCGTAGATGCCGGGGGGAAGGGCGAGCCGTCCCTCGACGCGGAAACCGCTCTTCACGGCGTCGGACCCCTTCTTCAAGACGGCGGTGAAGCCGCGCTCGTAACGCGCGACGACGTCGTCCGCGACACGCGCGACGATGCGGATGTCGAGGTCGAGATTGCTGATCCCTTCCGGGCTCGAGGCGAGCTCGACCGGACCGATCGCTTCGATCACGACGACCACAGGAATGCGGTCGGCGGCTCCCGCGGGAAGCGGCGTTGCGGCTCCGCGGGTGTCGAGGCGACGGTACCCCTTGAGCGAATCGACCTGATTGCCCGCCGTGGCGTTCGCCGGCTGCTGCTCATACGGCGTGACGTCGCTGTATCGGCCGCGCCGGGAGGTGACCGTGCAGTGCTCGCGGGAGACGGAGATCTTGAATCCGCGGTAACGATCGGACCCGCTCGCGACGGAAACCCGGCACGAAATACGGTAGAAGTGCGTGGACTCGTCGTCGATCGCCGCGAACGCTTTCGTGAGCGTCGTGTCGGTGAGCATCCTGCCGCCGGTCTCGCCGGCGATCACGCCGAGGAACTGACGGCGGCTCGTGGCGCTATTCGTCCCGAGCGTTCGCTCCAATCCGAGATCGCTCAGGACGTTCTCGTCCATCCCGAGCTTGCCCACCGCGACGTGCCAATCGATCGCCTGGCTCGCGTCGCCGCTGGTGTTGTCCGACCCCAGATCGAGGCTATAGACGGTGACGCCGTAGTTCGCCAACGCCCTGATGAGCGATTGGAACTTCGGCGTGAAGCCTCCGGTCATCAGCTTCTGGTCCGACGTCGTGTTCATGGCGAACCCAGGCGACGCCAAGACGAGAGTTCGCTTGCCGGGCATCCCTTGAAACACCGACGCGAGATCGGTAAGCGACGAGTAGACGTGCTCGCGCGTCCAATCGAGCTGGCCTGCCACGCCGGCCGACTGCTGCGTGAGACGTTGCTTGGCGAGGTCGTGACTCCCGATTCCCTCGTACGCGAGGACCGACTCGTTGATCTGGTCGGCAAGGCTCGACGCCGGCATCCAAGCGACCTTGTCGATCGCGCGCGCGAGGTCCTCCGTATTCGAAGTGATGCCGGACATGGCGCGCGTGGTGAGGTCGAGCTGATAAATCGCGCCGACGTCCCCACTCCGAAAACGCGTGCGGACGAATTCCTGCGCAGCGCGCTTCGCCTGGTTCATGCGCAGGGCAGTCGAGTCTCCGAGCGCGTCGAACACGATCATGAAGCTTCGTCGCTCCGGCTCTGGCGCCGGCGCAGGCTCGCCCGCCACTGCAGTCTCTGCGACCGGCGTTGCAGGCGCGGCGAGCTTTGGTGAAGACGTCTTCGCGCTCACCCGTCCCCACTCATCGACGGCGACGATCTCGAGCGGCGTGCCGTCTTCGAGCACCTTGAAGTCCGATGGGCCGAGTCCGCTGACGAACTTCCCGTCGCGGTCGCGCACGACGACGTCGACCTGCGCGAGCTTGACGGTTACTCGTTCCATCGGTGCCTGCGGGGGATGAACCGGCGCCGGTTCAGAACCGAGGACACCCCAGCTTGTGGCGAGGACCGTGAGGACAGCCGTGAGTAAGCGATCCTTTGTCATTCGCCGGGATTTTAACGGTCGCGTCCAGCGCGGCGCGGGTTGTTACGATTCGGAATTAGGGACGATCCAAGGAATTGGATCTAACTCGCCGCATCGGACGATCTGCGGTGGCCAAAGCCGCGCCATAAGTTCCACAAACAAAAAGACTTAGCGAGGAGAGGCTGCGGCAACGTCCCTGGCATTGAACCTGCTTTGAAGAATTGTCGGTAAAGGATATGAAGCTACTGTCAACCGTAAAAATAGTTAACTTTGGTGCGTTGGTTTGTTACCACGCCAAGGCAATTTCTTTATATTCCGCGTTGTCGCCTGAGGGGCAGCACTCACCAGGCCAGGAGGACGTGTGATGGAAATTAGATGGATCCGGATGCTCTTCGCCTCGGCGGCAGCGTGTTTACTCGCGCTGTCCGCGTGGGCGCAGACGTCCACCACCGGCGTCATCGAGGGACGCGTCAGGGACCAGGCGGGAAATCCGGTCGCGGATGCGACGGTGACCGCGGTCGCCAACCGCGCCCCCGCCGCGGTGGTCACGGACGCGCAGGGTCGCTACACGCTTTCGAACCTGCCGCCGGGAACCTACAAGGTGCGCGCCGAGGCTCAGGGCAAGGCTCCCATCGTGCTCGATGAAGTCTCGGTCAGCATCAACACCCGTACGCGCGTCGACGTCACGCTCGTCACCGGACAAACGGAAACGGTGACCGTGACAGCGGAAGCGCCCGTCGTCGACACGAAGTCCGTGACGACGGGAGGCAACTTCAAGGTCGACAAGTTCGTCGACCAGATCCCGGTCGGCCGCAACCTGGCCTCGACGCTCACGCTCGCGCCGGGCGTTGCCAGCGGACTCGGAACAGGCGCCGGCAACTACGCGATTTCCGGGTCGTCGGGACTCGAGAACTCCTACATCGTCGACGGTGTGAACATCACGAACACCGGCTACGGCGGTATCGGTTCCTACAACATCGTGTACGGCTCGCTCGGCACCGGCGTGACCTACGACTTCCTCGAGGAAGTGCAGGTCAAGACCGGAGGCATCGACGCCGAATACGGACAGGCGACCGGCGGTGTCGTCAACACCGTCGTGAAGACGGGCACGAACGATCTCTCGGGCGCGGTGTCGTTCTATGGCTCGGGTTACACCGACCAATTCGCGCAAGCGGATCTCTTCGTGGGCGCCACCAACAACAACAAGGGAAGCTGGAATGACAGCGCGCAGTACGACCTGGGCCTGTCGGTCGGCGGTCCGATCGTCAAGGACAAGCTGTTCTACTTCGTGGCGTACAACCCGGTTTTGACGAAGTCCTCGGCGACGGTCCAGGGAATCTCGCTGCCGACCACCATCAGCAACGGCAATCCCGCGCTCACGCAGTACGACCCGCCGTCGACGTATCCGGCGTCCATCGGGATCCAGACCCAGCAGCGGACCTCGAACAACTACGCCGGCAAGCTCACCTGGTATGCGAATCCGAATCACCGGCTCGAACTGACCGCGTTCGGCGATCCCTCGACGGGCGATCAGGGTCCGCAGCGCCTTCCGAGCGCCGCAAACGGCGCATCGGCGCTGAAGAACATCGACATCTTCACGACGGGCGGCGGCCTCTCGTCGATCAACTACGGCGGCAACAACTACTCGCTGAAGTACGACGCGGTGTTCACGCCGACGTTCTTCATGCAGGCGCAGGTGGGTCGTCACGACGGCAAGTTCGAGGAAACTTCCGAGCTGGATGCCTCGCGCTACACCGATCAGCGGCAGCTCCGCTGCTTCCTCAGCCCGGCGTTCTGCACTCCGGGTCAGTCGAGGGACAACGCCGCCACCTGGAACGTCGGCGGCGTCGGCTTCATCTCGAATCAGAAGGACATCAACAACCAGGCGAAGGTCCTCCTCACCTGGGTAGCGGGCAACAACGAGCTGAAGGGCGGCGCGTCGTACGACATGATTCGCTACACGGACGCCCAGGACTACACGGGTCCCGACATCCCGATCCGCTTCGGAAGAAACGGCGGCGGTGCGGCCGCGTTGACGACTCCTTGCGCCGATGACGGTTCGACGGTAACGCCGTGCTACGTGCTCCTCGATACGCGCGGCGGCGTCACCGCGTCGGCACGTCAGAACGCGTCTACGGGCGCCATCAGCTTCCGTGCGACTCGCGGACGGTATAGCCCCGATCCGGGGCCAACTCAAACGGACGACATGGCGCTGTTCGTCCAAGATACGTTCACGTTCGCGCAGAACTGGACGCTGAAGGCCGGCGTGCGCGCCAGCCAGCAGAAGATCAAGGGCTCGGGCGATTACTCGCTCACCTTCTACTACGACGACGGCCTTCGCACGCCTGAGTCCTCAACGGCTCCGGCGATCGCAGGCCAGTACACGTTCGATTGGGCGATCGCTCCTCGCGTCGGGCTCACGTGGGATGCGACGGGTGACGGCAGGAGCAAGCTCTACGTGAACGCCGCCCGTTACTACGAGCGCGTCCCGAACGATCTCGCGATCCGCGCGCTCTCGAACGAGGCGGATCTGGGCACGACGATCTTCAACGCTTGGGATCCGCTGTCCGGTCCCACGCCGGGATCGCAGACCAACGGTGGCGGAATCCGCGGCGGCCAGACCAGCGTGCAGCCGGGGACGAAGCTTCCGTTCACCGACGAGTACGTCCTCGGCTGGCAGCAGGAGCTCGGACGCGACGTGTCGTACGAGATCCGCGGCATCTACCGCGAGGAAGGTCGCGCTCTCGAAGACACGCAGTTCAACACCGTCGAAGCGACCGAGAACTACTACATCCAGTACTACCTCGGAGCGGTCGGACCGGGCGGTATCAACCGGCTTCCGTTCCCAACGTATCCGTCTGCGCCGTTCGCGCAGTACGTGTTGGCGAATCCCGGTGAGAACACTCCGGCCGGCTTCCCGAAGGCCGTGCGGAAGTACTACGCGTTGGAAGCGATCCTGAACAAGCGCTTCAGCGACCACTGGCTCTTCTACGGCAACATGCGGTTCTCGCACCTCTACGGGAACTACGAAGGGCTCTTCCGGAACGACAACGGGCAGAGCGATCCGAACGTGACGTCCCTCTTCGACTTCCCGAACTCGGGTTTGCTCG